>JBDSBD010000093.1:0-3240 GCA_039921765.1 Burkholderiaceae bacterium | reverse complement strand
GCACGTAAGCGCCACCGCGTGCCAGCGCGGCGGGCAACTCGCCTTGGGCCGCGATGCGCAACCCGCTGTCGCGACCGAGCGCGAGGAAGTGCTCGACCACGCCCTGCTGGCGCTTCGAGATCATCGGCCCCATGTCGAGATCGAGCAGCGCCGGCCCGACGCTCAGGCCCCGATAGCGCTCGGCCATGCGCGTGCGCACCGCATCAAACACAGGGCGCTCGACCAGGATGCGTGACGCCGCCGAGCAGGTCTGCCCGGCATTCTGGATACCGGCGTTGACGAGAAAGGGCAGCGCCGCGTCCAGGTCGGCATCGGCAAAGACGATCTGCGGGCTCTTGCCGCCGAGCTCGAGCGTGACCGGCACCGCGTTCTTCGCCGCCGCGATCTGCACCAGCATGCCGGTCGCCATCGAGCCGGTGAACGAGATGTGCTGCACCCCCGGGTGCGCCGACAGTGCCGCCCCAGCTTCCTCACCCAGGCCCGGCACGACATTGAGCGCACCGGCCGGCAACCCGGCCTCGGCGGCAATGCGCGCGAACGCCAGCACCGTCAGGCAGGCCTCTTCGGCCGGCTTGAGCACGCAGGCATTGCCGGTGGCGAGTGCGGCGCCGACACTGCGCCCGACGATCTGCATCGGGTAGTTCCAGGGCACGATGTGGCCGGTCACCCCGAGCGGCTCGCGCCACGTGAGCGCGGTGTAGCCATTCAGGTAAGGCAAGGTCTCGCCGTGCAGCTTGTCGGCAGCACCCCCATAGAACTCGAGGTAGCGCGCCAGCGCGACGGCATCGGCGCGACCCTGCTTGAGCGGCTTGCCCACGTCCAGCGCCTCGAGCCGCGCGAGCAGCTCGACGTTCTCGAGCACCTTGCGGCCGATTGCACCGAGCAGGCGGCCGCGCTCGGCCGCCGTCAGGCGCCCCCATTCGCCCGCGAGCGCCGCTTGGGCAGCCGCGACCGCCGCGTCGATGTCGGCGGCGCTGCCGCGCGCGATGCGCGCCAGCGGCGTGCCGTCGGACGGATTGTCCAGCGCCAGTGTCTGGCCGCTGGCGCCATCGCGCCAGACGCCGCCGATGAAGACCTGCTGGGTGTCGAACGGGATCAACGAGGACATCGGGTCGGCGTGGGATGCTGGCTTCACGGGGTTCTCCTGCGGCGCGACAGCCCGGGAATCGCCAAGGCTGGCGGGGCTGTTTTGAGTCATGATATTGGATCACGCAAGACCGACGCGCGCCCATCGCAGGTTATCGTCGCAGCTGCGTTCAGACCCACTCCGGGATCCGCCATCAGCCTCTTCCTCCTCAAACGTTTCGCGACTTTCGTGGCCACGCTCGCGGTGGCCTCGGCGCTGATCTTCCTGGTGCTCGACATCCTGCCCGGCAACGTCGCCGAGGTGATGCTGGGCACGTCGGCCACGCCCGAAGCCGTGCTGGCCCTGACCCAGAAGCTCGGACTCGACCGGCCGCCGCTGTTGCGCTACGCCGACTGGGTCGGCGGCCTGCTCCACGGCGAGATGGGCACCAGCGTCTCGTACAACACGCCGATCGCCGTGCTGATCGGCGAGCGCCTGGCCGTGACCGCACCGCTCGCGGTCCTGGCGATGCTGCTGACCACCGCGCTGGCCCTCACGCTGGGGATCTACGCGGCGGCGCGCCACAACCGCATCGGCGACGTCGGCGTGATGGGCTTGAGCCAGCTCGGCATTGCACTGCCGAACTTCTGGTTCGCGATCCTGCTGATCCTGCTGTTCGCGGTCAAGCTGCAGTGGTTTCCGGCCGTCGGCTTCCCCGGCTGGAGCGAGGACGATGGCGGCGGCCTCGGCCCGGGCCTGCGGGCCCTGGTGCTGCCTGCCCTGGCCCTGGCCGCGGTGCAGGCCGCGATCCTGGCGCGCATCACGCGCTCGGCGGTGCTCGACGTGCTGCGCGAGGACTTCGTGCGCACCGCGCGTGCCAAGGGTCTGTCGCAACGCGCCGTGCTCTGGCGCCACGTGCTGCGCAACGCCTTCGTGCCGGTGCTGACCATCATGGGCTTGCAGTTCGCGAACCTTTTGACCGGCACCGTGGTGATCGAGAACGTGTTTGCGCTGCCGGGCCTGGGCCGGCTCGTGTTCCAGGCGATCGCGAACCGCGACATCCTGGTCGTGCAGAACGTCGTGATGCTGCTTGCCGGCGCGGTGATCCTGATCAATTTCGCCGTCGACGTGCTCTACGCCGTGATCGACCCGCGGCTCAGGATGGCGCGCGCATGAATCCGAAGTCGTTCAGCGCCGGGCGGCACCACTGCGCAAAGACCGCGTCGCCGGACTTCGCCCTGCCCGGACTGCGCCCCATCCACCTCGTTGCGGTGGCGCGCTTGTCCGCGATCCCGTCGGCACGCAAGGCCCCTCGATGAACTTCATCCGACGCGCCCTGCGCCACAAGAGCTTCGCGATCGGCGGCGCGCTGGTGGCGTTGCTGCTGTTCACCGCCGCGCTGTCGTTCTTCTGGACGCCCTATTCGCCGGTCGAGCTCGACATCCCGAACAAGCTGCAACCGCCCTCGGCCGCGCACTGGCTCGGCACCGACAGCCTCGGGCGCGACATCGGCTCGCTGCTGATCGTGGGCGCGCGCAACTCGATCGCGGTGGGCGTGCTGGCGGTCGGTATCGGTATCGCCTTCGGCGTCGCGCTCGGCCTGCTCGCCGCGGCGCGGCGCGGCTGGGTCGAGGAGCTGGTGATGCGCTTCTCCGACCTGACGTTCGCGTTTCCGGCACTGCTCTCGGCGATCATGCTGACGGCGATCTACGGCCCCGGGCTCGTGACCTCGATCGTCGCTATCGGCATCTTCAACATCCCGGTGCTGGCACGCCTGACGCGCGCCGCGGCCAACACGGTGTGGTCGCGCGACTACGTGCTCGCCGCCCGGGCCTGCGGCAAGGGCGCGTGGCGCATCACGTTCGAGCACGTGCTGCCGAACATCCTGTCGGTGCTGATCGTGCAGGCGACGATCCAGTTCGCGATCGCGATCCTGGCCGAAGCGGCGCTGAGCTACCTGGGGCTGGGGACGCAACCACCGATGCCGAGTTGGGGGCGCATGCTCAACGAGGCCCAAGCCATGATGTTCCAGGCGCCGCAGCTCGCGCTGTGGCCCGGCATTGCGATCGCACTGTCGGTGCTCGGGCTGAACCTGATGGGCGACGGATTGCGCGACCTGCTCGACCCGCGGCTGGCGAGGGCGCGATGAACAGGGCCGACACTTCTTCCGCACT
>JBDSBD010000092.1:0-5419 GCA_039921765.1 Burkholderiaceae bacterium | reverse complement strand
GATCCTCACGCCCGACTTCCGCGGCCGCGCCGACCGCGCACTCGAGATCCTGAAGGCCGCGCCGCCCGACGTGATGAACCACAACCTGGAAACCGTTCCGCGCCTGTACCGGTCGGCCCGGCCCGGTTCCGACTACGCCTATTCGTTGAACCTGCTGAAGCGCTTCAAGGAGTTTGCGCCGGGCGTGCCAACCAAGAGTGGTCTGATGGTGGGCCTGGGTGAAACCGACGATGAGATCCTGCAGGTGATGCGCGACCTGCGCGCGCACGATGTCGAGATGCTGACGATCGGCCAGTACCTCGCACCCAGCGGCCACCACCTTCCGGTACGGCGCTACGTGCACCCGGACACCTTCAAGATGTTCGAGCGCGAGGCTGATGCCATGGGCTTCACCCACGCCGCGGTGGGCGCGATGGTGCGCTCGAGCTACCACGCCGACGAGCAGGCCGAGGCCGCGGGCCTCTCGCCCAGGCCTTTGCCAGGTCCTGCGCCTGCTTCGGTGGGTGCTGGCGCGCGCGCCTGATCCGCGTCCCGGCCCTGCGTCGCCGCCATCGCGTGCCGCTCGCCGTGCCCATGCCGCCGCCCGGGTCCGTCGAGCCGGCGCTGGCCTGCGGCAACTGTCGTCAAGCCATGCAGCGGCTCACGCTGCCCGGTCACTACGGCCGCGGGGTCGAGCTCGACCTGTGTGCCGGCTGCCATCTCGTCTGGTTCGACCTCACCGAGACCGCACGGCTGACGGGTGTGGCCCTGCTCGAACTGATCGGGAAGATGGCGGCTGCACAGACGCAGCCCCACGAGCTGCTGCGCAGCACGGCCGGCTGCGCGCGTTGCCAGGGCAGCCTGAAGACGGTGCACAACCGTTCGCGCTGGGGCGAATCGTTGCAGCTCGAATGCGTGGCGCGCCATGGCGCCTACCAGACCTTTGCGCAGTTCCTGAAGGAAAAGGGATTGTTGCGACCGATGTCGCATCTCGATCGCGTGCGGTTGATCGAGCAGAGCGGACGCATCGACTGCGTCAATTGCGGCGCGGCGATTGGCGCGCAGGATGAACGCTGCCCGTATTGCCAGTCGGTGGCCAATCTGCTGGATGTGGCGCGTCTCGCCCGGGCACTCGACCCCGAAGGCGCCATCGAGCCCCAGGCCGTGAACGGCACGCCGGCGCAGCAGGGCGCGAAGCAGTGCGGTGCTTGCGGCGCCGCGCTGGCGCCGGGTCAGACGCTGGGTTGCGCGCAGTGCGGTGCAACCTTGGCGATCAGCCGCCTGGCCGAGGCGGTCGAGTGCGTCAACGTGCTTGCGCCTGCGCTGCGCGCGCACGCGCTCAAGCCCGCACCCGGTGTCGTCAGGCGCCGGCTCGAGGCGCTCGATGCCGACCTGCCGCGCCGGCGCGCATGGGCCCGGGACATGGAGGCCGAGGCGCAGCAGCAACTCGGGGGCGGCGATGATGGGGAGAAGGGCGATTGGCGCGAGCTGTTCGGGCGCAAGACAAATCCATTGCGCGCCGTGCTGCTCGCGCTCGCGCTCTGGTTCGTGTGGCGATTCTGGTGACGGGCCGGCATGTCCGGGGCGATCAGCGCCACGAATCGAGACTCACCCCGCGCCACTCGAAGCGCTCTCGGAAGGCGCCCGCGCGGGCGTCGAGAAACCGCTTCTCGTCAGCTCTCGGCAAGCAGCTTGTCGACGAGCTGGTGCAGCGCGACGAAGTCGGGCGCGCCCACATAGCGCTTGACGATCTCGCCGCGCTTGTTGATCAGCACGCTCGTCGGCGTAAGCTGGACCTGGCCAAAGCTCTTGGCGATCGCACCCGTGTTGTCGATCGCCACGCCGAACGGCAGCTTGCGCGTCTCGGCGAAGTTGACCACGTAGGCGGGTGGGTCGTAGCTCATCGCCACGGCCAGCGTATCGTAGCCGCGCGACTTGAATTTCTCGTAGGTGGCGACGATCTGCGGCATCTCGTGCACGCATGTCGTGCAGCTCGTGGCCCAGAAGTTGACCAGCACGACCTTGCCGCGGAGCTGGCCGGTGGTCGATTGGCTGCCGTTCAGCAAGGTGTAGCCGACGTCGGGCGCCTGCGGGTTCGCGCCGACGCTCTCGAACATCAGGTAGCCGCCCACGCTCAAGGCGAGGGCGACAATCGCGGCAGCGACATAGCGAGCAGGTTTCGTGGCCATCACAGGAGATCCTTCATGCAGCGTCGAAAGTTTACGTCAGGGCTGGTGTCCGTGGGTGGCTTGTGGGCACTGGCAGTCTTGAGTCCGGCAAGTGCGGCCAGCCTCACCGAGCGCGATGCGGTACTGGGCGTGCGCGCGGCGCTGGAGCGCGGCGCGGTTGCCGCGGTGGGTTTGCTGGGCCGCAACGGAGGCTTCCTGGACAACCCGAAGGTGCGCATCCCGCTCCCCGGTTTCCTCGACGACGCGGCCACACTGCTCAAAGTTCTGGGCCAGCAGCGCCGTGTCGATGAGCTCGTCACCGCGATGAACCGTGCCGCCGAGGTGGCGGTTCCGGAGGCGAAGGCGCTGCTGTTGAACGCCGTGAAATCGATGAGCGTGGAGGACGCCCGGCGCATCGTCACCGGCGGTGACGGCGCGGTGACCCGGTTCTTCGCCGACAAGACACGCGCACCGCTCGGCGTCAAGTTCCTGCCGATCGTGACCCGCGCGACCGAGCGCGTCGCACTTGCCGACAAGTACAACGCCGTCGCCGCCAAGGCGGCCGGGCTCGGGCTCGTGAACAAGGACGACGCGAGTATCCAGCAGTACGTCACCGGCAAGGCGCTCGACGGCCTGTACCTGGTGATCGGCGAGGAGGAGCGCAAGATTCGGCAGGACCCGGTGGGCACCGGCAGCGCGATCCTGAAGAAGGTGTTCGGTTCGCTGCGCTGACGCGGCAGCGGCAGGTGTGCCGCGTGGCCGCGGACCTCGGAAGCCGGCTGATTCGTGTCAACGCTGCGACCATGCTGCGCCGCCTCGCCCGAGCCGACAACTGCTGCGGGCGCCGGCGCGGCCGGGCGTCAAAGGCTTTTCGAGAGTTCGAAAAGCAGCGCCGAAGGCAGCGAGCTTGCCAGCACGTCGCGCCCGACCTTGGCCACGGGTGCGCCGCCGAAGCCCGACATTTCGAAGGCGCTTCCTTCTTCGACGATCTCGATGAACACGAAGTCGGGCACCTCGGTGACAATCTCCTCGCGGAAGGTCGCGAAGCGCTCGCCGCTCTGGATCGACTCGATGATGATCGCGTGCGGCAAGCCTTCGCGACAGAAGGCGACGGCCTCATCGACCGAGTTCACGAAGTCGACGAGCAGGCTCATGTTGCGAAGTGCGTCGCGAATCGCCACGCGCATCTCGCGGCGCGAGGCCACCACCAGCACATGGCTTCCGGCCAGCGGCTGCGAGTTGCTGGAAGGCGCGAAGCCCTCGTCGCTGATCTCGACCGCGCTGACGCCCTCGATCTCGGTGCTCGCCGTGCGCGGGAACTCGAGTCGCAACATCGTCACGCCGGCTTCATCCATGCGCTCGATCAGCAGACCCATGGTCCATGCGGTTTGTTCGAGCAGCCGCCAGATCAACGAGTCGAGCCCGCTTGGGGCGGTCGCGCGGGCCCCGTCGACCAGCGCATCGACGCTGCGGTGACCGAAGCGACAAGCCAGGCGCGCATGCACGGGCCAGGGCTTGAAGTCGATCGTGAATTCGATTTGCGAGTTGGCGTTGGCGAGCGCCCAGTCGAGCGTGGCATTGATCAGGGTGAACAGCAGCGAAGCATCGACGATCACCTCGGCGGCCTTGAGGACTGGCTTGAGCGTGATGCCACGGGCCTGAACTTCGCGGCCGCGATGCGCGAGCACGCCGCTGAGCGCATCGGCGAGCTGCAGACGCTCGTGCGACTGACGCAGCCGCCCCGAGGCGAAGCGCGTGATCTGCTGGCCGATCATGCCGATCTGGCGTGCGCACTCGACCTCGTCGCGCAGCGCGCGCAGGCCTTCACGGTCGATCCGGCCGGTGCTGGTCAGCGAGTTGATGCGCTCGAGCGCGGCGGTAAGCGGTGCGGCGATCTCGCCGCCGATCTGCGATACCAGTTCGTGCCAGCGCTCGTACTCGATCTGCGCCGTGCCTGCGGGCGCGTCGGGCACAGTGACGGGTGCCACCGAGGCGTGGCCGCTGTTGGACATGTCCATGCTTTCTGAGGGCTCGCGGGTTGTCATCGCGGGGTTTGTTCTTCGCTTGGAGGCGAGTTTGGCCCGACCCGCGTCGATGTACCAGAGCAGACGGGTGGCTTCCCCTTGACCCAGGGGGTGTAGAAGTCACGTTTTGTGACACCTGCGGCATGCAGCGCCGGGAATCTCGACGGAGCCCGCAGCGCGCGATGCATCGGACATGGTCGGGTGACGCACTGGCCAACGAGTCTTCCCCGGGCGATGCGGGGTCGAGAACGGGACGACCCCATGGCCCGATCACACACGCGCTTTACTCCGTGGCTCACTCGGTCGCTCGCTGCGCCCTGAGTGCGCGCCGCGCCGTCTCGAGGCGCTGATCCAGATAGGCACCATAGAAGTCGGGCAGACCGGCGCCGACCAGGCGTTCGGCGAGTTCGGTTCCGCGCGCGTCGAAGAACAGCACGCTCGGCGCGAAGTTTGCCTTCCAGGCACGCGCGACGGCAGCGTGACTGCGGGTCGTGCCGTCGAAGTCGACCAGCGCACGCGTGCTGCCGAGGTCGATCTGGAACACGCCATCGCCCAGTTCGGCCTGCAGCGGCAGCAGATGTGAGCGCCGGATGCGCTCGCAGTACGGGCAGCTCGGCAGACTGATGAGCAACACCAGTGGCCGACCCCTTAGCGCCGCCCGGCGTCCGGCCTCGGGCAGCGACGCCGGACGCGGCAGGGCCGTCTCCTCGGCGTGTGCTGCCAGCGGGACCACGAGTGCGGCCAGCATGAGTTGGCGGCGCCGGTTCTGCGGGCCTCGCAAGGTCGTGCTCATGCCGGCCGCGTCAGGGTGTTCGCCACGGCCGGCGGCGCGCATGGCATCGTGTGGCGACCGATCGCAATCTCGGTGACGCTCCGGCCACCCCGGGCGCGCCCCGGTTGGCGCGAGTCGGCAGCGACTGATCGCGACTGAGCGACCGGCAACCACTTCAAGTCCGTTGCAGCACGCCACGTTGGGTGGACGAGCCCGATATCGGCCATGCCTGCTTCCTTCGCTCAAATGGCGCCGGAGCGGCGCAGTGCGGCAACCTCGTCGACAGTCCAACCGAATTCGAGCAAGACCTCCTCGGTGTGCTCGCCCAGCAACGGCGGCGGCCGGCGGTACTGCACCGGCGTGGCCGAGAATTTCATCGGGCTGGCGACCAGCTCCACGGCTCCGGCCTGGGGATGCGGCATCTGCACCGTCATCCCGCGTTCGCGCACCTGGGGGTCGGCGAACACCTCGGCCAG
>JBDSBD010000091.1:0-3429 GCA_039921765.1 Burkholderiaceae bacterium | reverse complement strand
TGTGTTGCGGCTTTTTTCGTGTGATGACGGGCCAGTGTGGCGCAAGTTCGGCGTTGATCTGAAAGAATTGCTGCTGATGGGCCGGCACGTCTTCGCCGGCGAAGATGGCATCGACCGGACACTCCGGGATGCAAACCTGACAGTCGATACATTCGTCGGGGTCGATGACGAGCATGTTCGGACCTTCCCGAAAGGCGTCGACCGGACACACATCCACGCAGTCGGTGTACTTGCACTTGATGCAAGCTTCAGTCACCACATGGGTCATGCTACCTGCGGCGCACCGGCCGCCTCCAGTTCGCCCGGCAACTGCTCGGGACGGTGGTGCATCTGGTAGCCGTACCACAGGCTTTGAGCAATGCGTTGCGCCAGATCGTTGGCGCGTTCGCGCAACGCGACATTCGGCAAGGTGGCGGTGGTTTCGCGAAAGCGCTGCAACCAGCGCTGGAACAAGGCGACCGAGAGGCCGGGCAGTGCGCTGTGCACCGGCATCGGCGTACCACGATAGCGCGCACTGCCGCGCAGCGCCGACGACCAGAAGTCGATCATCTTCGGAAGGTGCAGATCCCAGTCGCTCACGTGCTCGGCGAAGATGGGGCCGAGCAGGTCGTCCACACGAACCGCAGCGTAGAACGTGTGCACCAGGTCGGAAATCTCCTCTTCGGTGCAGAGATCAGCCTTTTGCATACGAGGGTCCTGACGATGTAGGTGAGGGGGCTTGCACCCATAAGATGCATTAAAAGTATATCTTAACAATGGGCACCAGCACCCGCACAAGCGCCGCTTGTACCGCGACCCTCGTCAAAGGAGACAGACCCCTCACGCGGCGATAATCCCCGGTCGACGCCCGGGTGGCGAAACAGTAAACGCAGCAGACTTAAAATCTGCCGGTCCGCAAGGGCCTTCTGGGTGCGATTCCCAGCCCGGGCATGCGCTGCACCGCGGCTGCCGCGCGTGAGCCCGAGTCGAAAGGGCGAACTAGAATCGTCTCAACCCAACCATCGTTTCTGAGGAGCCCGTCGCATGAAGGTTCTTGTTCCCGTCAAGCGGGTGGTCGACTTCAACGTCAAGGTCAGCGTCAAGAGCGACGGCAGCGGCGTGGACATTGCCAACGTCAAGATGAGCATGAACCCGTTCGACGAGATTGCCGTCGAAGAGGCGGTGCGGCTCAGGGAAAAAGGCGTTGTCACTGAAGTGATTGCCGTGTCCTGTGGCGTCACGCAATGCCAGGAGACCCTGCGCACCGCAATGGCCATCGGTGCCGACCGCGCCATCCTGGTCGAGTGTGCCGACGAGCTGCAGCCACTGGCCGTGGCCAAGCTCTTGAAGGCGCTGATCGACAAGGAGCAGCCCGGCCTGGTGATCCTGGGCAAGCAGGCCATCGACGACGACTGCAACCAGACCGGCCAGATGCTCGCCGCGCTCGCCGATCTACCGCAGGCCACCTTCGCGTCCAAGGTCGAACTCGCCGCCGATGCGGTCAGCGTGACCCGCGAAGTCGACGGTGGCTCCGAGACCCTGAAGCTGACCCTCCCGGCAATCATCACCACCGACCTGCGCCTGAACGAGCCGCGCTACGTGACCCTGCCCAACATAATGAAGGCCAAGAAGAAGACGCTCGAAGTCTTCAAGCCTGCTGATCTGGGCGTGGACGTCAAGGCGCACTTGAAGACCTTGAAAGTGAGCGAGCCGCCCAAGCGCAGCGCCGGCATCAAGGTGCCCGATGCGGCCACCCTGGTTTCCAAACTGAAGAACGACGCGAAGGTGATCTGAACATGACCGCGCTTGTAGTAGCAGAACACGACCACCACAGCGTCAAGGCTTCGACGCTCAACACCGTGAGCGCCGCGCTCGAAGTTGCCAAGAGCGACGGCGGCGAGGTGCACGTGCTGATTGCCGGCGCCGACGCTGCCGGGGCCGCCGAGGCCGCGGGCAAGATAGCCGGCGTGGCCAAGGTGCTGCACGCCGACGGCGCGCAGTTCGCCCACGGTCTGGCCGAGAACGTGGCCGCGCAGGTGTTGGCGCTCGTCGGCGAGGGGGGCTACAGCCACATCCTGTTCCCGGCCACTTCCGCAGGCAAGAATGTCGCGCCGCGCGTGGCTGCCAAGCTCGATGTCGGCCAGATCTCCGACATCACCAAAGTAAACAGCGCCGACACCTTCGAGCGCCCGATCTACGCCGGCAACGCCATCGCCACGGTGCAGAGCCTGGACGCCGTCAAGGTGATCACGGTGCGGACGACCGGGTTCGATCCGGCCGCATCGAGCGGCGGCTCGGCCGCGGTGGAAACCGTCACCGCGGTGGCCGACTCGGGCAAATCGAGCTTCGTCGGCAGTGAGATCGCGAAGAACGATCGGCCCGAACTGACGGCCGCGAAGATCATCGTCTCGGGCGGTCGCGCGCTCGGCTCGAGCGAGAAGTTCGATGAGGTGCTCACGCCGCTGGCCGACAAGCTCGGTGCTGCACTCGGCGCGAGCCGCGCCGCCGTCGACGCGGGCTACGCACCCAACGACTGGCAGGTGGGGCAGACCGGCAAGATCGTCGCGCCACAGCTCTACATTGCCTGCGGCATCAGCGGCGCGATCCAGCACCTTGCCGGCATGAAGGACTCCAAGGTGATCGTGGCGATCAACAAGGACCCGGAGGCGCCGATCTTCGGTGTGGCCGACTACGGGCTTGTCGCCGACCTGTTCACGGCCGTGCCCGAGCTCGTGAAGGCGCTCGACTGATCGAGCGTTTGAATCGCTTGATGCCCGGGGCGCGCAACGCGGGTTGTCGCGCCCTTGTTTCATCTGGAGACACACCATGACATACCGCGCACCGATCCAGGACATGCTGTTTTGCATGAAGGAGCTGGCCGGCCTCGATGAGGTGGCCAAGCTGCCCGGCTTCGAGGACGCCGGCATCGAGACCGCGCAGGCCGTGCTCGAGGAGTGCGCCAAGTTCAATGAAGGCGTGGTCGCACCATTGAACTGGGAAGGCGACAAGAACCCGTCTTCCTGGAAGGACGGCGTCGTCACGACCACGCCGGGCTTCAAGCAGGCCTTCCGCCAATTCGGCGAGGGCGGTTGGCAAGGGCTGCAGCACCCGAGCGAATTCGGCGGCCAGAACCTGCCCAAGACGATCGGCGCGGCCTGCATCGAGATGCTCAACAGCGCGAATCTGAGCTTCGCGCTGTGCCCGTTGCTGACCGACGGCGCGATCGAGGCCTTGCTCACCGCAGGCACGCCCGAGCAGCAGCAGCTCTATCTGCCGAAGATGATCGCGGGCGAGTGGACCGGCACGATGAACCTGACCGAGCCGCAGGCTGGCAGCGACCTGGCGTTGGTGCGCACTCGGGCCGAGCCGCAGGCCGATGGCAGCTACAAGTTGTTCGGCACCAAGATCTTCATCACCTACGGCGAACAGGACTACACCGACAACATCATC
>JBDSBD010000090.1:0-5315 GCA_039921765.1 Burkholderiaceae bacterium | reverse complement strand
CAGCGCCAGCACGTCGCCCACCGCGAACGGCACCAGCTCGAGCACCGGGTGCTCGGCACTGGGCAAGCGCGTGAAGTCCGGCCAGATCACGCCGTTGAGGATGTGGGTGCGCAGCGCGGCCAGCGTTTCGGGCAGCGCGTGCACCTGGATCGGGCCGCGCCTGGCTGCGCTGCGCTGGCGCATCACGGCATCGGCGATGAGGCCGATGGCCAGCACGTGATCGAGGTGCGAATGGCTGACAAGGATGTGGTCGATGCGCGCCAGCGCGTCGAGCGCCAGATCACCCACGCCGGTGCCGGCGTCGATGAGCACATCATCGTCGAGCAAGAAGGCCGTGGTCTTGCAGCCCGAGGCGATGGACCCGGAGCATCCGAGGACATGGAGAATCATGGGCGATCGAAAGAGGGGATGTGCCCGCGCCGGTCGGCTGGGATGCTTGTGTCCGGATGGTGCGGCCGCCCGCAGCCCGGCACAAGACTTGGAAGTCGCAATTACGCGCACTGCGGCGCCACGCTCGCCGCACGGACGAGTCCGGCGTGAAAAGCGTCACGTCCGGACCGCGCCTCGGCCGGAGCCAGCACGCCGCGGCCCCAGCCTATCGCGGCGCGGCCGCGATTCGGACTCTCGGCCGCTCAGGCCTGGATGAACTGCATCTGGGTGCCGGCGAGTTCGATCACGTCGCCGTTCTTCAGATGCACGACCTCACCAACGACGGGGTTGCCGTTGACGGTGGGTTGGAGCGCGCCCTCGACGTGGGCGAGCACGTAGCCGCCCGGGCGCTTGGTGATGGAGGCCACCTGCACGCCGGGCTTGCCGACGGTCGTGACGACCTTGGTGAGCGCGACCTCGCGGCCGGCCGCGGCGCCGTTGAGCACCTTGATCGAGCCTGGCGTCGTGGAGGCGCCGAGCGAGCCGAAACCCGAGTTGCCGAAGCCCGACGCGGCGTAACCGGGCCCGGAGCCCGGTGCGCGGGTGGCGCCGGGCTTCATGATCATGGTCTTTTCGTAGTCGGTGCCATCCTCGACGAGGAACTTGATCTTGTACTTGCCGATCTCGACGGTGTCGTTGTGGCTCAGCAGCTGCTTCTTGACGGCCTTGCCGTTGATGTAGGTGCCATTGGTGCTGTTCAGGTCTTCGATGAAGACATCGGCCCCCACCATCTGCAGCACGGCGTGCTCGCCACTCACCGCAAGGTTGTCGATCACGATGTCGTTGTAAGGCCGGCGGCCGAGCGTGGTCTTGTCCTTGGTGATCTGCACTTCCTTGATCACCACGCCATCCAGTGATACGACCAGTTTGCCCATGCTGTTGACCTCTTGTCTTGTCAAGTCTTGCGCCCGCCGTCTCGGGCTGTGCGCGGTGCGGTTCGCGTCAGCGCCGGAACGGCCACCACGAACGTGTCGCGCTCGCCGGGCCGCGCGCGCGCGCCAGCACCACCGAGATATTATCCTTGCCGCCCGCATCATTGGCGGCGTCGACCAGCGCGGCCGCGGTTTCGGCGAGCGATTCGCCGCTCAGCAACAGCTGCGTCATGCTTTCGTCGTCAAGCATGTCCGACAGGCCGTCCGAGCATAGCAGGTAGGTGTCGCCGGGCAGCACCTCGTGCAGGTGGGTCTCGAGCAGCACCGTGTCCTCGACTCCGACCGCGCGCGTGACGAGGTTCTTGTTGGCCGAAAACGCGGCCTGCTCGGCCGTGATCAGGCCCGAGTCGATCTGCTCCTGGAGCAGCGAATGGTCGTGCGTGATCTGCAACAGGCGGTTGGCGCGCAGCCGGTAGGCGCGCGAGTCGCCGACATGGCCCATCAACAGGCGCGCGTCGCGGAACACGCCAAGCACGAGCGTGGTGCCCATGCCGGCGTACTGCGGGTTCGAGTTGGCGGCATTGAAGATCGCGCGGTTGGCGTTGTCCACGCAGATGTCCATGGCGCGGCGCACGTCGGTGTCGGTGGCGGTCTCGGACGCCTCGGCGAGCCAGCGCCCGAGCTCGGTCTTGATGAACGAGGTGGCCATGCCGCTCGCCACCTCGCCGGCGTTGTAGCCGCCCATGCCGTCGGCCAGCACGATCAGCGCGGACGGCTCATCCACGGCCACCGAGTCTTCATTGTTGTTGCGCGCACGGCCGGTGTCGGTGGCGCTGTGGAACTCGAGAATCATGGTGGGGGATGGAGCGAGCATCTGCATGGGTCTGCGGCGGCCATCGAAGCGCGGGGCGGGACTCTCAAGTTCAGGCTCCGGGATTGTGCCTCGAATCGTCGCGCGAAAACGGGCGTGTCGCTTCGAAGCTGGGGGCGCCAGTGGCCTCGGGCGCGCGCGCCAACGGCGCGCTCTCGGGCGTGATCGGCAGTGTCGCGGCCACGGTGCGCAGGTCGGCTGCCAACTGGTGGCCGTCGGCGTAGCGCGTCTCGGGGCGCTTCTCGAGTGCCAGCGCCACCACGTTGGCCAGCATCTCCGACAGGTCGGGGCGCAGGCTGCGCACGTCGGGCGCGCGCTCGTTGGTGATCTGGTACATCAGCCGGGCCATCGATTCACTTGCGTGCGGCAGCGCGCCGGTGAGCAGCTGGAACAGGGTCACGCCGAGCGAGTACAGATCGGAGCGCCCGTCCACATCGCGGCCCGCCATCTGCTCGGGCGACATGAACGAGGGCGTGCCCAGCACCAGACCCGTGCGCGTGCGGCTCGCGTTGGCAACCCGCGCAATGCCGAAGTCGGTGACCTTCACGGTGCCCGACGCGAGCTCGATCATCACGTTGGCCGGCTTGATGTCACGGTGCACCACGCCCTGGCGGTGCGCGTAGGCCAGCGCCGTGGCCACGCGCGCTATCGTGTGCAGCACCACGGCCACCGGCAGCAGCCGGCCCGCCAGTGTGTGCGCCTGCAGGTCGCGGCCGTTGACAAACTCCATCGCGATGAACGCAAGCCCCTGCTCTTCGCCGGCATCGAAGATCGTCACGATGTCGGGGTGCTGGAGCCGGCCCGCCATCTCTGCCTCACGGAAGAAGCGAGCGCGCGCCTCGGCGAGTTCCTCACCCTCGAACTCGCGGGCGAGTGCGAGTGTCTTGATCGCCACCGGGCGGTCGATCTGTGGGTCGTGGCCGAGGTAGACCATGCCCATCGAGCCGCGTCCGAGCGCCCGGTCGATGCGGTAGCGGCCGAGGCCGGCCGGAATGGCACCCTCGCCCGATGCGCCGAGCGTGGGTGCGCTCGGCGCGCCCGCGCTGGCGCTCGGCGGCGCCGCGGCGGGCGATGGCGTGGCTCGCCTGGCCGCCGCGGGCAAGGACCCGCCGGCCGGGATCGATGGCGAAGCCGTGCGGCGGTCCGGTGGCTGCCGAAGGCCCGAGGACCGTCCGGCGATCCACCAGGCCGACAGCGCGCCAGCCAGCACACACGCCGCGGGAATCAGCGCCAGAGCCAGGGGCCGAGGCAGGAGCAGCGTCGCCGCGAGCCACAGCACCAGCAGCGCGCCACCGAGTGCAGCCGTCTGGCCGGGTGTCAGGCGCGGCAAGCCCACGATCGTGAACGCCAGGGCCGCAAGCAGGCCGGCAAACGCCAGCCCGGCTGCGCCGGCGTGGTCGATCCACAGGCTGTACACCGCCGACCCCGTTCACCCGCGCCGGCAGCCGCGACGCATCAGACCTGGGTCGGGGTGTGGGCGGGCGCGACGCGGCGGCGCGCCGCCAGCCACTTGCCAATCGCCAGCACCAGCAGGGCGCCCGCGATGCCGACGCCGTACTTGACCACATCGGTCTGCGCGATCTTGGGCATCTGCTGCCAGACCGCCGGATCGGCCAGTGCGGGGTCACTGATGAGCATCGTGCCGGCGATCCAGCCGAGCAACATGCCGCCGGCGGTGATGATGACCGGGAAGCGGTCCATCAGCTTGAGCACCATCTGGCTGCCCCAGACGATGATCGGGATGCTCACGAGCAGGCCGAAGATGACCAGCAGCATGTGGTGGTCTGCGTGCGCACCCTGCGCTGCGGCTGCAATGGCAACGACGTTGTCCAGGCTCATCACCAGGTCGGCGATGATGACCGTCTTGACGGCGCCCCACAGCTTGTCATTGCCGGCGATCTTGATGTGCGATTCGGCCTCATCGTCGGGTGCCAGCAGCTTGACGCCGATCCACAGCAGCAGCAGCGCGCCGACGATCTTCAGGAACGGAATGGCCAGCAGCGTGAGCGCGAAGAAGATCAGGATGACGCGCAGCACGATCGCCCCCACGGTGCCCCAGACAATGCCCTGGGTGCGCTGTTGCGCCGGCAGCTTGCGGCACGCCAGGGCGATCACCACCGCGTTGTCGCCACCCAGCAGGATGTCGATCATGATGATCTGGCCAACGGCGACCCAGAACTCGGCGGTCAAGAACTGTTCCATGGGGGAGGGCTTCCTCGTGCGATCGGGTGCGGCGGGATGGTGGGCCTGAAGTGTAGGCGCAGGCACACACCGGCCGCGCGTGGCTGCCGCGAGGATCACGCGCGGTCAGGGCCTGCCGTCGACCCCGGGCGAGCGGCCTCCGCCTCGGCTTAGATCAGTCCCTTGAGCAGGCGGCCCATCTCGGACGGGTTGCGCGTCACAGTGAAGCCGCACTCCTCCATCACCGCGAGCTTGGCGTCGGCGGTGTCGGCGCCGCCCGAGATCAGCGCACCGGCGTGGCCCATGCGCTTGCCCGCGGGCGCGGTGACGCCGGCGATGAAGCCGACGATGGGCTTCTTCATGTTCGCCTTGCACCAGCGGGCCGCGTCGGCCTCGTCGGGGCCGCCGATCTCGCCGATCATGATCACCGCGTCGGTGTTCGGATCGTCGTTGAACATCCGCATGATGTCGATGTGCTTGAGGCCATTGATCGGATCGCCCCCGATGCCCACCGCGCTCGACTGGCCGATGCCCTGGTCGGTGAGCTGCGCGACCGCTTCGTACGTGAGAGTCCCCGAGCGGCTGACGACGCCGATCCGGCCCTTGCGATGGATGTGGCCCGGCATGATGCCGATCTTGATCTCGTCGGGCGTGATGAGGCCGGGGCAATTCGGCCCCAGGAGCAGCGTCTTCTTGCCGCCCGCGGCCTCGCGCGCGCGCATGCGGCTGCGCACCTCGAGCATGTCGCGCACCGGAATGCCCTCGGTGATGCAGATCGCGAGATCGAGCTCGGCCTCGACCGCCTCCCAGATCGCCGCTGCGGCGCCGGCAGGCGGCACGTAGATCACGCTCACCGTCGCGCCCGTGTCCTTCGCCGCTTCCTTCACGGTCGCGAAGATCGGGATGCCCTCGAAATCCTCCCCCGCCTTCTTCGGATTGACGCCGGCGACGAAACACTCGCG
>JBDSBD010000089.1:0-8243 GCA_039921765.1 Burkholderiaceae bacterium | reverse complement strand
TTCCTGGATCACGATCTCGCGCTCGGTGCCGGCGTACATCGTGCCGCCCAGGTTGGTGTACTCGCCCTCGGTGTTCTCGCGCACGATCAGGAAGTCGATCTCGCCGGCCTTGCGCGGCCGGCCCTGCGCGTCGACCAGCGGGCAGGGCACGCCGTCGAACAGGCGCACCGGGCGCAGGTTGATGTACTGGTCGAACTCGCGCCGGAACTTCAGCAACGATCCCCACAGCGACACATGGTCGGGCACCGTGGCGGGCCAGCCGACCGCGCCGAACAGCAATGCGTCCATGCCCTGCAGCTGCGCCTTCCAGTCGTCGGGCATCATCTGGCCGGTGGCCGCGAAGTGCTCGCAACTGGCCCAGGCGATGGGTTTGAGTTCGAGCTCGACGCCGAAGCGCTGGCGTGCCGCGTCGAGCACGCGCAAGGCCTCGGGCATGACTTCCTTGCCGATGCCGTCGCCGGGGATCACGGCGATTTTGAAACGCTGGGTCATGGGAATTGCCATTTGAAGTGAGAGGGGTGCGAGCGCCATGCGCGGCACAGCCGCATCGTAGCCCGATCAGGTCGCGCGGATCATCTCGAGCAGCGCGCGGGTCATGTCCGACGCCTCGTCGCACCAGTCGAACACGATGTCGAAGTGGTGGCGCTGCATGACCTGCAGTGCCTGCGCCTCGAAGCCGGCGCCGCGCCAGGCTTCCAGGTAGCGCCTTGACTGGTCGTGGAAGCCGGTCGCGTCATGTTCTGCCCAAGCGACCACGAGCCGGCAGGGCCGGGCCGGCAAGTGATGGATCGGGCTCAAGGCGTGCGCGCGCGCTTCGTCGAGGTTCAGCCAGGCGTTCACGAACGAGGCCTGGATCGGCGCCAGGTCGAACAAGCCGCTGACCGGCATCGCGCCCTTGACGAGGTCTTCGGGCAAGCCCATCTCGCTGCGCCAGCCGCCCGCGACCAGCGCGCCGACGAGGTGGCCGCCGGCCGAACTGCCGCCGACGAAGAGCCGCTCGGGGTCGATGCCGTGCTCGCGCCCGTGGCGGTACAGCCAGGCCAGCGCGGCCCGCACCTGGCGCACGATCTCCTCGAGCGCTGCCGTGGGTGCGAGCGCATAGTCGACCGCGACGACGGCCACGCCGGCGCGGTTCAGGGTCTCGGACATGAAGGCCGAGTCGCCCTTGCCGAGCATGCGCCAGTAGCCGCCGTGGATGAACACGAACGCCGGCTGCAGGCCGGGCTGCGGTGCCTTGTAGATGTCGAGGCACTGGCCGCTGCGAGGGTCGTAGCACAGGTCGCGTTGCGGCGCGCACGCCGCGGCCGCGGCGTCGGTGCGTTGGCGGTATTGCGCCATCGTGTCCCGGAACACCGCCTCATCGACGGTCTGGCGCGCGCTGTAGGCGGTGTCGATGGCGTTCCGGTTCGGGTCTTGGGTCATGCGGCGAGTGTCCTGGTGCGGCTTTCGTTGGATGAGATTCTGGCGTGGCGGGTGGCCGGTGCGCGGACAGCCACGGCGCCCGGCGTCACGCGCCCGGGTTCAGAAACCCAGGTAGCGGTGCCACAGCGCATGATCGGCGTCGAGCTGCGCCGAGCTGCCGCTCCACGCCACCTGGCCCTTCTCGAGGATCACATGTCGGTCGGCGAGCCGGATCAGGCGCTGCACGTACTTGTCGATCACGAGGATCGCCTGGCCGCTTGCACGCAGCGCCACCAGACAGCGCCAGATCTCCTCGCGGATCAACGGTGCGAGCCCCTCGGTGGCTTCGTCGAGGATGAGCAGGCGGGGGTGGGTGACGAGCGCGCGGCCGATCGCGAGCATCTGCTGCTCGCCGCCCGAGAGCTGGTTGCCCAGGTGCTGGCGGCGCTCGGACAGGCGCGGGAAGAGCTCGAAGACGCGCTCGGCGCTCCAGTCGATCGCGCCGCCCCCGCTGCCCCCGCCGCCATCAGGCTGGCGCAGGAACGCGCTCAGGTGCTCCTGCACCGTCAGGTTCGGGAAGATCTGGCGGCCCTCGGGCACCAGCCCGATGCCGGCGCGCGCGATGCGGTGCGCCGCCTGCCCGAGGATGGCCTGGCCGCGAAACGTGATGTGCCCTGAGCGCGACGGCGTGAGCCCGGTGATGGCGCGCACCAGCGTCGTCTTGCCCATGCCGTTGCGCCCGAGCAGGCCGACGACCTCGCCCGGGCCGATGTGCAGGTCGATGCCGTGCAGCACCTCGCTCGCGCCGTAGGCCGTGTGCAGCGCGCGCACCTCGAGCAGGGCGTCGGCGTGGGTGGTGGGATCGACGGCGGCGGGTGCGTGCATCACCTTCACTCCTGGCCCAGGTAGGCGCTGACCACCGCGGCGTCGCCGCGCACCGCGTCGGGTGTGCCGCTGGCGATGATGTGGCCGCTGACCAGCACCGAGACGCGGTCGGCGAGACGGAACACCGCGTCCACGTCGTGCTCGATCAGCATCACGGCCGTGCTCAGGCGCAGACGCTGGATCAGCGTTTCCATGCGCTGCGACTCGTCCGGGCCCATGCCGGCCATTGGCTCGTCGAGCAGCACGAGGCGCGGCCGCCCGGCCAGTGCCAGACCGACCTCGAGCGCGCGCTGTTCGCCGTGCGACAGCGCCTCGATCGGCGCGGCCGCCTTGTTGGCGAGTCCGACCTCCTGCAGCACTTCGCGGGCGCGCTCGAACAGCGCGTGGTCATGCTGCACCGGCCGCCACGCCGACAGGCTGCGGCCCGAGATCGCCTGGATCGCGAGCGCCAGGTTGTCGAGCACGCTGAAGCTCTTGAACAGCCGCGTGATCTGGAACGAGCGCACCAGGCCGCGCCGCGCGCGCTGGTGCGGCGCCAGCGCGCCGATGTCGATGCCGTCGAAGAACACGCTGCCGCCGTCGCTGCGCAATTGCCCGGCCAGTTGCGACACCAGCGTGGTCTTGCCCGCGCCGTTCGGGCCGATCAGCGCGTGCACCTCGCCCGGCAGCACCTGCAGATCGACGCCGGCGGTGGCAACCAGCCCGCCGAAGCGCTTGTGCAGCCCGCGCACATCGAGCAGCGGCGTCATCGGTGCCACGCGCGCCAGCCTCGCGCGACCAGCCCGGCGAGCCCCTGGCGTGCGAACAGAACCACCGCCAGCAGGACCCAGCCGGTCCAGAACTCCCAATGCGTGGTGTAGGCCGACAGGCTTTCCTGCAGCACCAGCAGCACCGCCGCACCGATCACACCGCCCCACACCGAGGCCACGCCACCGAGGATCACCATCACCATCAGGTTGCCCGACTGGGTCCAGTGCAGCAGGTTCGGGCTCGCATAACCCTGCTGGTTGACGGAGAGCGCGCCGGCCACGCCGGCCAGCGCACCCGCCACCACGAACACCAGCAGCCGGTCGCGGTAGGTCGCGAAGCCGAGCGCCTCGGCGCGCTGGTCATCGTCGCGCGTCGCAACGATGGCCCGGCCCAGGCGCGAGCCGACGAATCGCTGCAGGGCCCAGAGCGTTGCGCACAGCACCACCAGCGCCACGTAGTAGAAAGTCGTCGGGTTCTTCAGATCGAGCCCGAAGCCGAGCACCGAGCGCGCCCGGATGGTCAGCCCTTCGTCGCCGCCGTAGCCCTTGATCGAGTTGGCCAGGAAGAACAGCATCTGCCCGAACGCGAGCGTGATCATGATGAAGTAGACGCCGCGCGTGCGCAGCGAGATCGCCCCGATCAGCAACGCCGCGCCGCCCGCGACCGCGAGCGTGGCGAGCAGGTGCACGCCGGCGTTCAGCACGCCTTCGCTGACCAGGATGCCGGTCGCGTACGCCCCCAGCCCGACGAAGGCAGCGTGGCCGAACGACACCATGCCGCCGTAGCCGAGCACCAGGTTCAGGCTGGTGGCGGCGATCGCGTAGACGACGATGCGCCCGGCCATGCTGACGTAGTAGTCGGCGCCGAGCGCCTCGAGCAGCGGCGGAACTGCCAGCGCGAGCAGCAACAGCGCGCCGAGTGCCGCGCGCTGGCGCCCGGGGTGATCGGAATTCGACGGCACGGGCAAACGGCAAGGCTCAGCCGCGCGCCGGGAACAAGCCCTGAGGCTTGATCGCCAGCACGGCGGCCATGAACACATAGATCGCCACCGAGGCGACCGCGGGGCCGGCCGCGCTTGCCATCTGCGGCGGCAGGAACTCGCGGAACAGTTGCTGCAGCAGGGTGCGGCCGAAGGTGTCGACCAGGCCGACCATCAGCGCGCCGACCAGGGCACCGCGGATCGAGCCGATGCCGCCGATCACGATCACCACGAAGGCCAGGATCAGGATGCTCTCGCCCATGCCGACCTGCACCGCCAGCAGGGGCCCCATCAGGCAGCCGGCGACCGCGCACAGGCCCGCGCCGATGCCGAACACTCCGGTGAACAGGCGCTTGATGTCCACGCCCATCGCGGTGGCCATCTCGCGGTTCGACGCCCCGGCGCGCACCAGCGCGCCCATGCGCGTCTTGTTCACCAGCAGGTACAGCAGCGCGGCGAGCGCGAGCCCGGCACCGATGATCAGCAGCCGGTAGGACGGGTAGGCCAGGCCGGGCAGCAACTGCACCGGGCCGGCCAGGGCCTGCGGGGCCGACAGTTGCAGGTCGTTGCCGAAGACCATGCGCGTGCCGTCGTTCAGGATCAGGATCAGCGCGAAGGTGGCGAGCACCTGCGAGAGGTGGTCGCGGGCGTAGAGCGGGCGCAGCAGCGTGGACTCCAGCACCATGCCGAACAGTGCGGTGCCGAGCACCGCGCCGATCAGGCCGAGCGTGAACGAGCCGGTCAGGCCGACCAGCCAGGCGCCCAGGAACGCGCCCACCATGTACAGCGAGCCGTGCGCCAGGTTGATCATGTCCATGACGCCGAACACCAGGGTCAGCCCGGCGGCGAGCAGGAACAGCATGAGCCCGAACTGAAGCCCGTTGAGGGCCTGCTCGATGAGGAGAATGCCCGACATGTCAGCCGCCGGCGCGAGGCATCGGCCCGGGTGCGGCGCGCGTTCGGCGCGCCCCCCCGCACCCGATCAACGCAGCGCTCGCGCCGGAACGTAGAACCTGTGGAGTGGTGCCGTGCAGGCGCGAGCATGAGCCGCCTACGCTGTGCAGTTGCACAGGCACTTCGCTTCGGCGGTTCGCGCCGAAACGAGGCAATTGCGAAGTTGTGCAGTGCGGGCGCGCGTCTGGGCCGTCTGCGCTGTCCGGTGGCACGGGCACTTCGCCTCGGCGGCTCAGGGCTTCATCGCGCACGACTGCACGTAGGCGTCACCGTGATCGCGCAGGATCGGCTCGCTGTCCGACTTGTTGATCAGGCCGCCCTTGCCATCGCTGCCGATGGTGCGCACGTAGTAGTTCTGGATCGGATACTGGTTCGTGTTGAACTTGAACGCGCCGCGCACCGAGTCGAAGCGCGCCGCCTTCAGGGCCTTGTGCACCGCGTCGTGGTCCTCGAGCTTGCCCTTCACGTCACGCACCGCGGCGTCGATCAGTTGCGCCGTGTCGTAGCCCTGCGAGGCGTACAGCGTCGGCACGCGTTTGTACTCCTTCTCGAACGCGGCGACGAACTTGAGATTCGCCGGGTTCGCGAGGTCGGGTGACCAGTGCGCGGTGTTGACGATGCCTTCCATGGCCTTGCCGACCGGGCCGATCACGTCCTGGTCGGCGCTGAAACCGGGCAGCAGCAGGGTGGTGTCCTTGTTCAGGCCCGCGCCGACGAACTGCTTGATGAAGTTGATGCCCATGCCGCCGGGCAGGAACACGTACACCGCCTGCGGCTTGGCGGCGCGGATCTCGGCCAGTTCGGCGGCGTAGTCGAGCTGGCCGAGCTTGGTGTAGTTCTCGCCAACCAGCGTGCCCTTGTAGGTGCGCTTGAAGCCCGAGAGCGAATCCTTGCCGGCCTGGTAGTTCGGCGCCATCAGGTACACGCTCTTCAGCCCTTTCTGGGTCGCGTACTGGCCGGCCGCTTCATGGTAGGCATCGTTGGGCCAGGACACCGCGAAGAACAGCGGGTTGCAATCCTTGCCGGCCAGCGGCGACGGCGCCGCGTTGGCGCTCAGGTAGAAGGTCTTGGAGTCGAACGCCTCGGGCAGCGCTGCCAGCATGATGTTTGAGAACACCACGCCGGTCATGAAGTCGACCTTGTCGCGCTTGATGTCCTTCTCGAACAGCTGCTTGGCGACGTCGGGCTTGAACTGGTCGTCGCCGATCAGCACCTCGGCCGGCAGCCCGCCGAGCTTGCCGTCCCACATCTTGACGGCGAGCAGGAAACCATCGCGGATGTCGACGCCGAGCGCCGATGAAGGCCCCGAGAGCGTGCTGACGAAACCGATCTTCACCTTGTCGGCGGCCGACGCCAGTGGCGGCGCGAGCAAGGCCGCAACACCGATCGCGAGGACCGAACAGCGGGACAGCAGCGTCAATCGGGGAGCAAACATCGGGGCGCCTTTCTCAGCGGGAGGATGGAACCGCGCGACTTTGCCACGCCGCGAGGGTGATCGGAATCGGGCTTACACCCAGCACTAGACCCAGATCTGCAGCACGTAGTCGAACTGGGCCTGCGAGTTGAACAGGTCGACCCGTTGCAGGCGGATTCGCAACGCGCCTGCGGCATCGCGCACCAGCGTGTGCCGGTAGCTGCCGCCGTAGTGGCGGATCTGGTCGCGCCGCAGCTCCATCATGTGAAAGCGCGAGCGGACCCGGATCTCCGTCGCGCTCACCGATTCGAGCGCGACGTGGCTGACGAGGTGATTGGTCTCCCACATCGGCGCCTGAGACCACGCGTTCGGGTGCGAGACGCGGCCCTTGCGGATCTCCATCATCAATTTGTCTTCGGCGAAGATCGACGGCGATCCCTCCCATTCGGTCTGCTCGGGCAGCACCGGCATCCAGTACACGCCCTGGGCATCGAACAGGTCGATGAACGCCTGCCAGTGCTTGCCGTCGAGCAGCTCGGCCTGGAGGTAGAGGAACTGCTCGACCTCGCGCTGCACGTCGTTGCCGGTTGCCGTCGCCGGCAACAGCCCCGCGCGCGGCACATCGAGCGGTGTCGCGGCGGCGTCGCCGATCGGGGCGCGCGGCGAGTGGTCGGGCTCGACCCTCTGCGCGCCGGTGCGCGCCTGTCCGTCGTTCGCCTCGATCACCACTTCCTGCGCAAGCAGGTGCTCGAAATCGGGTCCTGCGGTGGGAATCGCCGGCCCCCGGCCCGGCGCGCTCATGCGGCCTCCTGCATGTAGCTCTTCCATGCCTTGAACTGATTGCGCATCACCGCTTCGGACGTGCCGTGGTTCGAATACGTGACGCCGTTCTCTTCGCGGTCGTCGCCGTAGTAGCGGTGGAAGCTGACCCAGTCGCCGCCGTTCGAGCTCAGACCCCACTGGCCCTTGGTCCAGTTCTCGAGGTCGTCGGCATTGATCATCGTCGCCGGTGAATTGACGAGGTTGTAGTACCAGAGGCTGCGCCGGTAGATCGCCTCGGGCGCGCCCTTCAGACGGAAGTGCCAGATCTCCGAAAGCGTCTTGTCGGGCCCGACCGGACGCAGGCAGCGCAGTTGCTGCAGCGGCGACTGCACCGACAGGTACGGATAGACCAGCACGTGGTGGATGCTGCGCGACAGGTATTCCTCGGTCTTCTCCTCGCCGTAGGCATTCTTCAGCAGCGCCTCGTATTCGAGCGTGTCGGGGTCGCGCGAGCGCAGCCCCATGTAGGCCTTCAGGATGCCGTGGCCGTGCGGAAAATTGATGGTCTGCACCGAGTCCCACTGCTCGAAGCTCGACGCGAACGTCGACAGGTAGTGGTAGTACAGCGGCGCCGCGCCCTTTTCCGCTTTCAGGCGCTTTTCCACCCTGCCCGCGGAAATGCCGGTGGACTGGTGCGTGACCGAGGGATGGAGCGAATCGAGCTGGTTCTCCATGAAGAACTTCCAGTTCGAGTGCTGCATGATCCGGTGGCACACCGGTACGACTTCGACCTCGCCCATCGGCGAACGGTCGCACATGTCGTCGAACGCGATCTTCGCCTCGCCCAGGAACTCGAGCAGCGGCGGCCCTTCGCTGGAGAGGCTGGCGAAGACGAAGCCGCGGTAGCTGTCGACGCGCGCCGCCCGCTTGACCGAGCAGTCCGGGTTGTCGCGCGTCATCCGGGTGTTCTCGTAGCCCTGAGCCAGCGGGATCGCGCGCACCTTGCCGTCGAGGTGAAAGCTCCAGGCGTGGTACGAGCAGACGAAGGCGCTGCCGGTATTGCCCTTCAGGTTGCCGACGAGCTGCACGCCGCGATGC
>JBDSBD010000088.1:0-4017 GCA_039921765.1 Burkholderiaceae bacterium | reverse complement strand
CGGCATGCGGCTCGACACCGGTGCCGTGTTCGCGAACGCGCTGCTCGTGGCCGGCCTTGCGGTCGCGCCGGTGCTGTTCAAGTTCGCCCTCATCACGGCGCTGGCACGTGCCTTCGGTGCGCTGCCCGGGGTCGCGCTGCGCACCGGGCTGTATCTCGCCCAGGCGGGCGAATTCGGCTTCGTTCTGCTGGCGCTGGCCATCGACCGGGGGCTCCTGCCCGACGGGCTGCAGAACGCGGTGCTCGCCAGCATGGTCTTGAGCATGCTGGTCACGCCGTTGATCGTCATGTACAGCAACCGCATCGTCATGTACCTGAGCTCAAGCGACTGGCTGATGCAGTCGGTGGCGATGACGACCATCGCCAAGCGCGCGATCAACACCGAGGCGCACGTCATCATCGCCGGCTACGGACGCGCCGGCCAGAACCTGGCCAGCGTGCTCGACGGCGAGCACATCCCGTACATGGCACTCGATCTCGACCCCGACCGGGTGCGCCAGGCCGCAGCCGCCGGACAGAGCGTCGTGTTCGGCGACGCGGGGCGGCTGCAAACCCTGGTGGCCGCCGGGCTGGCGCGCGCCAGCGCGGTGGTGGTGAGCTACCATGACACGCCGTCGGCGCTGAAGATCCTGCACCTCGTGCAGGCCCACGCGCCCAAGGTGCCGGTGGTCGTGCGCACCCTCGACGACCGCGACCTCGAGAGGCTGCAGGCGGCCGGCGCCACCGAGGTGGTGCCCGAGGCGATCGAGGGCTCGCTGATGCTGGCCGGCCATGCGCTCGCGCTTGTGGGCGTGCCTATGCGGCGCGTCATCCGCATCGTGCAGGCCCAGCGGGACGCACGCTACGGCTTGCTGCGCGGCTACTTCCACGGCATCGACGACGACAGCGTCGACGAGAGCCTGACGGCGCGGCTGCTCAGCGTCACACTGCCGGTGGCCGGCAGCCGGTGCGGCCGGACCCTGGCCGACCAGGGGCTGCAAGCGCTGGGGGTTTCGGTCGTCTCGGTGCGCCTCGCGGCCGGCGCGGTGGTGCGTCCCGACGATGCGCTGGTGCTCTGGGCCGGCGACACGCTCGTGCTCTCGGGCCTGCCCGAGCCGCTGGCGCTGGCGCAGAGCCAGTTGATCGGGGATGGGTGACCGGGCGCGCCCCGTTCAGCGCACGCGCCCGTGCTCCCGCCTCCCGCCTCACGGCTCACAATGGCCCCAGCCAACGACCCCACGCATCGCCCATGGAATCCCCCGCCGAGTTCATCCGCAGCCACATCCGCACGGTGCCCGACTGGCCGACCCCCGGTGTGCAGTTTCGCGACATCACGCCACTGCTGGCGAACCCACGCGTGTTCCGGGTGCTGATCGACCAGTTCGTGCACCGCTATTTCGACGTGCGCCCCAACGCGATCGCCGGGCTCGATGCGCGCGGCTTCATCATCGGCTCGGTGCTCGCTTACGCGTTGAATGTCGGCTTCGTGCCGATCCGCAAGAAGGGCAAGCTGCCATTCACGACGTTCGAGGAAACCTACGAGCTCGAGTACGGCTCGGCCACGGTGGAGATTCACACCGACGCGGTGAAGCCCGGTGATCGCGTCGTGCTGATCGACGACCTGATCGCCACCGGCGGCACCATGCTGGCCGGTCTGCGGCTGCTCGAGCGCCTGGGCGCGACCGTGATCGAAGGCGCCGCCATCGTCGAGCTGCCCGAGCTGCAAGGCCCGACGCGGCTGCGCGCCGCCGGGCTGGAGCTGTTCACGCTGGCGTCGTTCGCGGGGCATTGAGCCGCGCGCCGCGACTCGATCGAGAGCGCGTTGCGCGTCAGCTGAACGGCACCTGCTTGGCGAGATTGGCGCGCATGCGCGCGGCCATCACCGCGCCGGCGGTGCGCAGCAACTCCAGCGCAAGGGCCGGCAGGCGCTGCGCCAATTCCTCCAGACGCGGCCCCCGCAGCGCCCAGACCACGCACGGCGTCATCGCCTCGACATTGGCCATGCGCGGGCTGTCGCCAAACATGCCCGG
The DNA here is from genome assembly GCA_039921765.1 of Burkholderiaceae bacterium. GTDB lineage: Bacteria > Pseudomonadota > Gammaproteobacteria > Burkholderiales > Burkholderiaceae_C > JBDSBD01. Next base: position 2,009 of record JBDSBD010000088.1, on the reverse strand, counting down.
CTCGCCGACGACCGAACCGGCGCGCAGGATCGCAATCCGATTGCTGCCCGGTGGCCCGCCCGTGACAAAAACCTGCAGGCTGCCCTGGCCCAGGAAGTACATCGTGCGGTCGGCGTCACCCTGCTTGATGAGCAGATCACCGGCCCGGATGTCATGGCGCGTCAGATAGGGCGCCACTGCGCGCCATTGCTCGACGCTCAAGCGGGCGCGAAACGCATCGTCCGCGTTGAGCGTCTGAATCGCCTGCACCAGTTCGTTGATCTCCATCTTGTTCCTTCGACGTGGGGTTCCACAACGTGGCGCAATTATCGAGGCGCACCGGCACGCGCCGCAATCGCCTGCTTGCAGGGGGTGCCTCCATTCATCGCGGTGCGGCGCCCGCTGGTCGGTTTGGTGCGCTTGCGGCAGCACGCCCCGCGGCAGTCGAGGGCGCGCGCGGCCGGCGCGGCGTCGCCCCACTCCCGCGCCCAGGCGGCTTGTCAGATCGCCAACGGATCCACATCCACCGCCCAACGCAGGATGCGCTCGCCCTCGGCACGCCGCGTGCGGCGCGATTCGTGCAACGCCGGCAGCCACAGCGCCAGAAAGCGCTGCAGCGCGGTGCGCGAGGCCGACTCCACCAGCATCTGCATGCGCTCGACATTGGCGACCTTGGCGATGCTCATCGGCACCGGCGGGTAGACCATCACCGCGGCAGCGCCAGGCAAGGCGGCGGCGAGCAAGGCAGCGGCCTGCAGGAAGGCGCGTGCGGCGTCGGCCGTGTGCGCATCGGCGCGCAGGATTGCCAGGTGCGAGTACGGCGGCAGGCCGGCGCTCTCGCGCTCCTTGAGCTGGCTGGCCGCGAACGCGTCGAAGTCGTGGCGGCGCAGCGCCGCGTAGAGCGGGTGCTTCGGATGCCAAGTCTGGACCCACATCTCGCTGCGCGCGGCGTGTTCGGCGTCGCGCCCGGCGCGGCCGCCGGCCTGCATCAGCAGCGCGAACAGGCGCTCGGGGGCGCGAAAGTCACTGCTGAACAACGCGCCATCGGGGTTCACCGCAGCCACCAGCGTGATGTGACGGAAGTCGTGGCCCTTGGTCACCATCTGGGTGCCCACCAGCACGTCGACCTCGCCGGCGTGCACTGCGCCGAGCCGGGCTTCGAGCGCGCCTTTGCGGCGGGTGCTGTCGGCATCGATGCGCTCGATGCGTGCCGGACTGCCGTCGGAGCGGCGCAGCAACTGCACCAGTTGTTCCTCGAGCTGCTCGGTGCCGCGCCCGATCGGCGCGATGTCGAGGTTGCCGCAGTCGGGACAGGCACGCGGGACGCGCTCGGTGAAGCCGCAGTGGTGGCAGCGCAGCGTGCGGTCGAGCTTGTGGAACACGCGCCAGGCACTGCAGTGCGGACAGCCGCTCTTCCAGCCGCAATCGGCGCAATGCAGCACCGGGGCATAGCCGCGCCGGTTCAGGAACACGAGGCTCTGCTCGCCGCGCTCGAGGCGCTCCTGCAGTGCCGCCACCAGCGGCGGCGAGAGCGCGGCCCGGGCGCCACGCGGCTGCTGGTTCATGTCGACCAACCGCACCCGGGGCATCGCGCCACCGCCGATGCGCGAGGGCAACGCGAGCCGCGTGTAGCGTCCCTCGAGAGCACGCTGCCAACTCTCGAGCGAAGGCGTGGCCGAGCCGAGCAGCACCGTGGCCGATTCGAGCCGGCCGCGATAGACCGCCAGATCGCGCGCCGAATAGCGCGCCCCCTCCTGCTGATTGTACGACGGGTCATGCTCTTCGTCGACGACGATCAGGCCCAGGCGTGGCATCGACGCGAACACCGCCAGGCGCGTCCCCAGCACCAGATCGGCCAGTCCGAGATGCGCGGCAAGCCAGTGGCGCAGGCGCTGGGCCGGCGTGAGTGCGCTGTGCAGCGAGACGATGCGCCGGGCGCCGAAGCGCCGCGCAAAGCGCGCCTCGAGTTGCGGCGTCAGGTTGATCTCGGGCACCAGCACCAGCACCTGGCGGCCCGCGGCAAGCGTGCG
>JBDSBD010000087.1:0-5113 GCA_039921765.1 Burkholderiaceae bacterium | reverse complement strand
GCGAGTGTTGCGTCGCCAGGGTTTCCCCTCGGCATCATCAATTCGTTACGCACTAATATTCGGCATCATTGATATTCGATGGCGCGGGAATCGTCCGACGCCAGCCAGGCAAAGGGGTCGACGTGGGCACGATGAGCAAGCCACCGGGTCGCCTGATCAAGGCTCCCGAGAATTTTCTCGACCCGATCGCGGTTCGCCATGTGGCGGAGCAGGCCGCGAGCGGGCGCCGCGACTTCATTCGCCGCGCCTTCGCCGCAGCCGGTGCCGCGGCCGCGGTGCCAGCCGGCTTCGCCGCGTCCAACCCGGTGCCCAGCGACGGCGGTGACCCGAACATCCTGAACCTTCCCGAGCACAGCAAGGGCCTGGGCAAGGCGGTCGTGACGGGCAAGGACGGCCGACCGGGCGGCTACGGCAGCCCATCTCAGTACGAGGCCAACGTGCAGCGTCGCCAGAGCCCCGGGCTGACCCAGACCGCACAGGCCTCGGTGTCATTTGCGCCGCTGCAGTCGCTGTTCGGCATCGTCACGCCGAGCGGCCTGCACTTCGAGCGCCACCACCAGGGCTGGTGGGACGTGGACCCCTCCAAGCATCGCCTGATGATCAACGGCTCGGACACTTCGCTCGTGAAGAAACCGCGCGTCTTCACGATGGACGAACTGATGCGACTGCCGTCGGTCTCGCGATTTCATTTCATCGAATGCGGCGCGAACACCGGGATGGAATGGGGCAACGTCGCGGTGCCGACCTGCCAATACACACACGGCATGCTCAGCTGCAGCGAGTTCACAGGCGTGCCGCTGAGAACGCTCTTCGAGATGTGCGGCGTCGACGCCAAGCGCGGCCGCTTCGTGCTCGGTGAAGGAGCCGACGGTTCGTCGATGACGCGCACCGTCCCGATGGGGCTCGTCGAGAGCGGCGAGGTGCTGGTGGCCTACGGCCAGAACGGCGAAATGCTGCGCCCCGAGAACGGCTATCCGCTGCGTCTGGTCGTGCCCGGAGTGCAAGGCGTGAGCTGGATCAAGTACCTGCGCCGCATCGAGGTCGGCGACCAGCCTTACGCCACCAAGGACGAGGCGGTGCACTACCTCGACCTGATGCCCGACGGCCAGCACCGCCAGTACACGAGCCTGCAGGAGTGCAAGAGCGTGATCACGACACCCTCGGGCGGACAGATGCTGCTCGACAAGGGTTTCTACAGCATCAACGGCCTGGCCTGGTCGGGCCGCGGCAGCATCAAGCGCGTCGACGTGTCGCTCGATGGCGGGCGCAACTGGCGCAGCACCCGGCTCCAGGCGCCGGTGCTGAGCAAATGCCTGACACGCTTTTCGCTCGATTGGATCTGGGACGGCAAGCCCGCACTGTTGCAAAGCCGGGCCATCGACGACACCGGTTACGTGCAACCGAGCACGAAGCAGTTGCGTGCGGTGCGCGGAACGCGCTCGATCTACCACAATAACTCGGTCCAGACCTGGCTGGTGCAAGAAAGCGGCGAGGTGAAGAATGTTCAGCTGTCGTGACTTTCTGGCCGCGCTGGCACTGGCGTGCGGCAGCTGCGCGGTACTCGCCGCGCCACCGGCAGCGAGCGCCGCGCCCTTCCCCGGCATCGGCCGCGACGCCACGCCGAAGGAGCTGGCCGCCTGGGACATCGACGTGCGCCCCGACTTCAAGGGCCTGCCGGCCGGCTCGGGTTCGGTGGCCAAGGGCATGGAGGTCTGGGAGTCCAAGTGCGCCTCGTGCCACGGCGTCTTCGGTGAGAGCAACGAGGTCTTCAATCCGATCGTCGGCGGCACCACCAAGGAAGACATCAAGACCGGACACGTCGCCCGTCTGATGGATCGTGCCTATCCGGGGCGCACCACCTTGATGAAGGTCGCCACCGTCTCCACGCTGTGGGACTACATCCGCCGGGCCATGCCGTGGACCGCGCCAAAATCCCTGAGCACCGAGGAAGTCTACGCAGTCACTGCATACATCCTGAACCTGGGCGGCATCCTGCCCGACGACTATGTGCTCACTGACCGCAACATCGCCGACGTGCAAAAGCGCATGCCCAATCGCAACGGCATGATCACCGACCACGCGCTCTGGCCCGGTCCCGAGTTCGGCCGGCACAAACCCGACGTCCACGCAGCGGCATGCATGAAGGACTGCGCCCCCGAGCCCAAGGTTGTCTCCGCGCTGCCCGACTTCGCGCGCGGCTCGCACGGCGACCTCGCCGAGCAGAACCGCATGGTCGGTGCCCAGCATGGCATCGAGACTGGTGCTTCCGCAGGTGCGGGCAAGGGCGCGCCGAAGGCGAGCCCGCCTGCGGCCCATCCGCCAGCCGCCGCAGCACCTTCCGCAACGGGCGCCGCCGCCCTCGCGTTGCTGCAAAAGAACGGCTGCACCGCGTGTCACGGGATAGACTCCAAAATCGTCGGGCCGGGGTTTGCCGACATCGCCAGAAAGTATGCGGAACAAACGGACGCGGCGCACTACCTGGCTGGCAAGATCAAGGCGGGCGGCTCGGGCGTGTGGGGAGCGATTCCGATGCCACCCCAGGCGCTGAACGATGCCGACACGCAGTCCATCGCGGCGTGGCTGGCCGGCGGGGCCAAACCGTGAGGCTTCGAAGGTCTGAAACCTAGGGATCAAACCGATTTTCGCCTTTTGTCTTTTTATTAGCATATGCAGATATAGGAGTAATTGATGCACAACGACCGTCGACACATGCTCACTCACTCGGCCCGCGTCGCCGGCCTGCTGGCGATGGCCGGAATGTTGCCGCTGCATGCGCTCGCGCAGGCGGCCGGCTACAACGCCAAGGCCTTCGAGGCCAAGAACCTGGCCGATCTGATGACGGCGCTGGGCTCTTCGGCGCCCGTCGACAGCAAGGACGTGACCCTGACCGCACCCGACATCGCCGAGAACGGCGCCGTCGTTCCGGTTGGTGCATCCACCAGCTTGCCCGGTGTCAAGCGCATGTTGTTGCTGGTCGAGAAGAACCCCGCCGTGCTCTCGGCGATGTTCGACGTGAACGACGCGATCGAAGCCAATTTCACGACCCGCGTGAAGATGGGGCAATCGTCCAACGTCTATGCGGTCGCGCTGATGAATGACGGCAAGGCGTTGTTCGCACACAAGGAAGTGAAGGTCACGCTCGGCGGCTGCGGCGGCTGAGTCGCCCTCGTCTTGGGTTCGACCGTTTCTCGACAACACGACATTCGAAGGAGTTCGACATGGCAGATCCGATGCGCATTCGCGCCCAAGCCGCCGGCGGCAAGGCGACCGTGCGGGTATTGATGGCTCACGAGATGGAAACCGGCCAGCGCAAGGACATCGCCGGCAAGATCATTCCGGCCTGGTACATCCAGCACGTCACGGCGCAGCTCAACGGCGCGAACGTGCTCGACGCGCAATGGGGGCCGGCCGTGTCCAAGAATCCGTTCCTGCAGTTCTATGTCAAGGGCGCCAAAGCCGGCGACAAGATCAGCGTCTCGTGGACCGACAACCGCGGTGACAAGCGCACCGACGAAGCGACGGTGTCCTGAGCGTGAACGCGGTGGCGTCACGCATGCCTTCGGTCGAGGTCGCGCGGGATTGCGCTGCCTCTGTCCTCGATCCTTCCGCAAGGAGACCTCTTCTGATGAAACACATCCTGTTCGCGACTGCACTGCTTGCCGCTGTCGCCTTCCCGGCGGCGGCTCAGACCAAGTCCGCCGCTGACGGAATCGCCGAATACCGCGCGATGCTGGCGGACTGCAATCCGGCCGACCTGTTCGTGGCCAAGGGCGAAGACCTTTGGAAAACCAAGCGCGGCCCGAAGAATGCCTCGATGCAAGGCTGCGATCTCGGCAAGGGTGCGGGCGTCGTTAAGGGTGCGTTCGTCGAGTTGCCGCGCTACTTTTCCGATACCGGCAAGGTCCAGGATCTGGAGTCGCGCCTGCTGACCTGCATGCAAACCCTGCAGGGCCTGGACGCGGAAGCGATCGCCAAGACCCCCTTCGGCAAGGGCGAGCAAAAGAATATCGAGGGTCTGGTCGCCTGGATATCGTCGGAGTCGGCTGGCATGAAGTTCAATCTGCCGCAAAGCCATCCGGAAGAAAAGACGATGCTCGCGCTCGGTGAGCGCGCCTTCTTCTACCGCGCCGGGCCGTACGACTTTTCCTGCGCCACCTGTCACGGCGAAGCGGGCAAGCGCATCCGGTTGCAGGACCTGCCCGACCTGACTCAAAACCCCGGCGACGGCATCGGCTTCGCCGCCTGGCCGGCCTACCGCGTCAGCAGCGGCCAGCTCTGGGGCATGCAAAGGCGCCTGAACGACTGTTTCCGCCAACAGCGTTTCCCGGAGCCCGGCTACGGCTCCGAAGTGACCATTGCACTCGGCGTGTACATGGGCGTCAACGCCAACGGCGCGAAGTCGATCGCACCGGCCATCAAACGCTGAAGGAGAGCCTGCATGCACAAGAAAAGACTCACGGCTCGCACCGTCGCCCTGATCGGCTTTGCCACGATCGCCGCCGCGGCCGCGGTGTCGATCGCCGGCTGTGCGGCGCACGCACCGGCGCCCGATCACGACGCGCAGATGGCCGCGATGATGAAGTCATCGTTCCACGACAAGGGCATCGCCAAGGTGGAATGGTTGAAGCAAGACGCCTCGAATCTGGCTTGCTCGCAAGCCGAAGGCAAGCCGCTGCCTGCCGCCACCGCGCAAGCCATCGAGGCGGCCAACCTGAAGACGGTGAAATGGCCGAGTGACGGCCACTTCATCGGCGACTGGAAGGCCGGCGAGAAGCTAGCACAAAGCGGGCGCGGCATGACCTGGAACGACAAGTCCACGGCCACCAGCGCCAACGGAGGCAACTGCTACAACTGCCATCAGGTCAGCAAGGCCGAGATCTCGTTCGGCACGATCGGCCCGAGCCTGTACCACTACGGCAAGATCCGCGGCGTGAGCAACCCGGCCGATCCGGCTTCGAAGGCGATCGTCGAATACACCTGGTCGAAGATCTGGAACGCCAAGGCCTACAACGCCTGTTCCAACATGCCTCGGTTCGGCCATGCGGGGATGCTCGACGAGAAGCAGCTCAAGGACATCATGGCGCTGTTGCTCGACCCGAAGTCGCCCGTCAAC
>JBDSBD010000086.1:0-4953 GCA_039921765.1 Burkholderiaceae bacterium | reverse complement strand
GTTCAAGGTCATCAAGCTCGACCGCAAGCGCAACAACGTCGTGTTGTCGCGTCGTGCCGTGGTCGAGGCCTCGATGGGCGAAGAGCGCGCCAAGCTGATGGAGACGCTGCGCGAAGGCGCGATCGTCAACGGCGTCGTCAAGAACATCACCGAGTACGGCGCGTTCGTCGACCTCGGCGGCATCGACGGCCTGCTCCACATCACCGACATGGCCTGGCGCCGTGTGCGCCACCCGAGCGAGGTGGTGCAGGTCGGCCAGGAACTGCAGGCCAAGGTGCTCAAGTTCGACGCCGAGAAGAACCGCGTCTCCCTCGGCATCAAGCAACTTGGCGACGATCCGTGGCACGGCGTTTCGCGCCGCTACCCGAACGGCACGCGCTTGTTCGGCAAAGTCACCAACATCGCCGACTACGGCGCGTTCGTCGAGATCGAGCCGGGCATCGAAGGCCTGGTGCACGTCTCGGAAATGGACTGGACCAACAAGAATGTCGCCCCGAGCAAGATCGTCTCGCTCGGCGACGAAGTCGAGGTCATGGTGCTCGAGATCGACGAAGACAAGCGCCGCATCAGCCTGGGCATGAAGCAGTGCAAGGCCAATCCGTGGGAAGAGTTTTCGACCACGGTGCAGCGCGGGGACAAGGTCAAGGGCCCCGTCAAGTCGATCACCGACTTCGGTGTGTTCGTCGGGTTGGCCGCGGGCATCGACGGCCTGGTTCACCTGTCCGACCTGTCCTGGCACGAGCCCGGCGAGGCCGCGGTGCGCAACTACAAGAAGGGCCAGGAAGTCGAAGCCATCGTGCTGGCGGTCGATGTGGACCGCGAGCGCATTTCGCTCGGCATCAAGCAACTCGACTCCGATCCGTTTACCACCTACACCTCGGTCAACGACCGTGGCCAGATCGTGACGGGCAAGGTGACGATGGTCGACGCGCGCGGCGCCGAGATCCAGCTCAACGACGACGTGACCGGCTACCTGCGGGCCTCCGAAATCAGCCGTGACCGCGTCGAGGACGCGCGCAACGTGCTCAAGGAAGGCGACGAAGTCTCCGCGATCATCATCAACGTCGATCGCAAGACGCGCTCGGTGCAGTTGTCGATCAAGGCCAAGGACAACGTCGACAACCAAGAAGCCATGCAGCGCCTGTCGCAGACCAGCGAACGCGAGAACGCCGGCACCACCAGCCTGGGTGCCTTGCTGCGCGCCAAGCTCGACAATCAGAAGGAAAACAGCTGATCGGCATGGCGCGTTCCTACTTGACTCTGTTGCGGGACGAACACCAGGCGACCATGAGCCACTTCACGACTCCGAGGAACGGCTCGGCGTACTCGCCGGGCGAGAGGCCCCAATGACCCGATCCGACCTCGTGGACCTGCTGGATGAACGCTTTGGCCAGCTGACCCATCGGGACACGGAGTTCGCAGTCAAGACGATCCTCGATGCGATGTCCGCGGCACTGGCGCGCGGACACCGCATCGAGATCCGCGGATTCGGCAGCTTCTCGATCAACCGCCGTCCGCCGCGCGTGGGCCGAAACCCGCGCTCCGGTGAGCAGGTGGTGATTCCCGAAAAACTCGTTCCGCATTTCAAGCCCGGCAAGGCGCTGCGCGAGGCGGTGGACACCCACATCCCCGTGGACCCGGCCCCTGCTGAGCTTGGCGCCGAGTAGGCGCCGCATCGGCGCGAACTCTTCGCGTCGCTAGAATCGGCGCGGCGCTCTTTCAATTGCGCCCTACCGATGCGAATTCTTGTCTGGCTCGTTCGAGCCGCCCTCTTCTTCTTGCTGTTCGCCTTCGCGCTGAACAACCAGCACGAAGCCACCATCCGCTGGTTCTTCGGCCAGGAGTGGCGCACCTCGATGGTCTTCATCGTGCTCGGTGCGTTTGCGCTGGGTTGCACGTTCGGTGTCTTCGCGATGGTGCCGAGTTGGTGGCGCCACCGGCGCCTCGCGCGACGCCACGCTCCGGTGGCGCCGGACACGATCGACGCTCCGATACCACCCGCGCCTGCCGAGGTTGCATTGGAGCATCCACCGCGCGATGGACTTTGACCTGCAGTGGTTGCTGCTCGGCCTGCCGCTGGCCTTCGGCTTGGGCTGGCTGGCCTCGCGCTTCGACCTGCGCCAATGGCGCCGTGAGCAGAAGGATTCGCCGAAGGCCTACTACAAGGGTTTGAACCTGCTGCTCAACGAGCAGCATGACAAGGCGATCGACGCTTTCATCGAAGCCGTCCAGCAAGATCCCGACACGTCCGAGCTGCATTTCGCGCTCGGCAATCTGTTTCGCCGTCGCGGCGAATTCGAGCGCGCGGTACGAGTGCACGAACACCTGCTCCATCGCGCCGATCTTTCTCGCGGCGATCGCGAGCGCGCCCAGCACGCGCTCGCGCAGGACTTCATGAAGGCCGGGCTGCTGGACCGCGCCGAGGCCGCCTATCAGGCGCTCGATGGCAGCGCCTTCGACACCGAGGCACGGCTGGCGTTGCTGACTCTGCACGAGCGCTCACGCGACTGGCGTGCCGCGGTCGACGTGGCGCAAAAGCTCGAACAGCGGGGCACTGGATCGTTTGCGTCACGCATTGCGCACTACTGGTGCGAGATCGCGCTGGAGGCCGATGCGCGCCATCAGGGCGACGAGGCCGACGCTGCCGTTCAGCACGCCCGTGAGGCTGCACCGCAGGCCGCCCGTCCCCTCGTGCTGGCGGGCGAACGTGCAGCGCGCCGCGGCGCACATGCCGAGGTCCTTGCGCTGTGGGGGGTGTTGATGGTCACCCATCCGCTGGCGTTCAACCTGATCGCGCGCGACTACGCGGCCAGCGCGATCGCCTGCGTCGAACAGGATGCCGCGTTTGCCCGGCTGCTCGATCTTTACCGCCGCACACCTTCGATGGACCTGCTGGCCGCGCTGGCGTTGCTCGACCCTGATCCGGGGCGAACTGGTGAGCGGCTGCTGGCGCACCTGCGCGACCACCCCACGCTGTCGGCAGCGCAAGCCCTGTTGATGCAGCGCGACACCACCCGGCCTGCCGACGTCGAGGCCCTGCGCGACGCCATCGGCCGTGCCGCGCAGCCGCTGCAACGCTATCGCTGCGCCGCCTGCGGGTTTGAAGCACAGCACTACTTCTGGCAGTGCCCGGGCTGCCTGAACTGGGACAGCTACCCACCACAACGGCTGGAGGACCTTTGACGATGAAGATCACGGCGACCCGTCTGGCGCGCGCCCGCGTGCTGGTTGTCGGCGACGCGATGCTGGATCGTTACTGGTTCGGTGCGGTCGAGCGCATCTCGCCCGAAGCCCCGGTGCCGGTGGTGCGCGTCACGCGCGAGGAAGAACGTCTGGGCGGTGCCGCCAACGTGGCGCTGAACGTCAAGAAACTGGGCGCGCACGCCACTCTGCTCACCGTGGTGGGCGCCGATGAGCCGGCGCGAAGGCTGCGCGAGTTGCTCGAGACCGAGGGGGTGCACGCGCTCCTTGGCAGTGACCCGAAGCTCTACACCATCGTCAAACTGCGCGTGATCGGTCGCTCGCAACAATTGCTGCGCGTCGACTTCGAGAACCAGCCCGACCACGAAGTGCTCGGCACCCTGTTCAACGACTTCGAGCGCATGCTGCCCGAGCATGACACCGTGCTCTTCTCCGACTACGGCAAGGGCGGCCTGACCCACATCGCGCGCATGATCGAGCTCGCCCGGCAACATGGCAAGCCGGTGCTGATCGACCCGAAGGGCGGCGACTACAGTCGGTACCAAGGCGCCACCGTGATCACGCCGAACCACGCCGAGCTCGCCCAGGTGGTTGGTGCGTGGAGCAGCGAGGCCGACCTGCACCAACGCGCGCAGGCACTGCGCCAGCGGCTTGGCCTGCAAGGGGTGGTGCTGACGCGCTCCGAGGACGGCATGTCGTTGTTCGACGCCGAGCCGGCGGATTCTGGCCACCTGCAGGTTGCGACCCAGGCGCGCGAAGTGTTTGACGTGACGGGCGCCGGCGACACCGTGATCGCCACACTGGCTACGATGCTGGCCTGCGGCCTCGGCCTGCGCGAGGCGATGCCGATCGCCAACCGCGCCGGCGGCATCGTCGTCGGCAAGTTCGGCACCGCCAGCGTCAGCCATTCGGAGTTGTTCGCATGAGGGCAAGCGCATGAAAGTTGTCGTTACCGGGGCCGCCGGCATGATCGGCAGCAACCTCGTCCATGGGCTCAACGCAATCGGTATCGACGATGTGATCGCGGTCGACGACCTGAGCGACGGCCCGAAGTATCGCAACCTGCTCGGCGCCCGCATCAGCGACTATTTTGACAAGAGCGAGTTCTACGCACGCTTCGCCAAGGGTGAGTTCGGTCCCGTCGATGCGGTGCTGCATCAAGGCGCGTGCTCCGACACGATGGAGCACAACGGTCGCTTCATGCTCGACAACAACTATCGCTGCTCGAAGGACCTGCTCGACGCGTGCCAGGCCCAGGGTACACGGCTGCTCTACGCCTCGTCCGCTGCGACCTATGGCGCAAGCAGCACGTTTCGCGAGGAACCGCAATTCGAGCGGCCGTTGAACGTCTACGGCTACTCCAAGCTGCTGTTCGACGACGTGGTGCGGCGCATGCTGCATCCCTTGGCCCATGCGTCGATCCCGCAGGTCGCGGGGTTTCGATACTTCAATGTCTACGGAGCGCGCGAGCAGCACAAGGGCCGCATGGCCTCGGTCGCGTTCCATCACTTCAACCAGTTGCGCGAGACCGGCAAGGTCCAACTCTTCGGCGAATACGGCGGGTTCGGGCCTGGCGCGCAGAGCCGCGACTTCGTCTTCGTGGACGACGTGGTTGCCGTCAACCTGTGGTTCCTTCAGCATCCTGGGCAGAGCGGTGTGTTCAACCTCGGCACCGGGCGCGCGCAGCCGTTCAACGACGTCGCGGTCGCCACCGTCAATGCGGCGCGCACGGCACGGGGCGAGTCGGCCCTG
>JBDSBD010000085.1:0-7220 GCA_039921765.1 Burkholderiaceae bacterium | reverse complement strand
GTCAAGGCGCTGAAGACCAAGCCGCCGGCGCGCTACACCGAGGCAACCCTGCTGAGCGCGATGGAAGGCGCCGGCAAGCTGATCGACGACGACGAGCTGCGCGAGGCCATGCAGGAGAAGGGCCTGGGCACGCCGGCCACGCGCGCGGCCACCATCGAGGGCCTGATCTACGAGAAATACATCCACCGCGACGGCCGCGATCTGGTGCCCGCCGCGAAGGCCTTCCAGCTGATGACCCTGCTGCGCGGCCTGGGGGTCGAGGACCTGACCAAGCCCGAGCTCACCGGCAACTGGGAGTACCAGTTGTCGGAGATGGAGAAGGGTCGGCTCGAGCGCGAGACCTTCATGGCGCAGATCGCCGAGATGGCCGAGCGCATCGTGCGCAAGGCCAAGGAGTTCGACCGCGACACGATCCCGGGTGACTACGCGACCTTGAAGACCGCGTGTCCGAACTGCGGGGGCGTGGTCAAGGAGAACTACCGCCGCTTCACCTGCGTCGGAGAAGCGTCGAAGATCGACGCGGCCGGCCACGGAGAGGGCTGCGGATTCTCGATCAGCAAGATTCCTGGCAGCCGCGCGTTCGAGCTCGACGAGGTCGAGCGCTTTCTCACCGACAAGAAGATCGGCCCGCTCGAGGGCTTTCGCTCCAAGGCCGGCTGGCCGTTCACCGCCGAGCTCAAGCTCGCCTATGACGACGAGCTGAAGAACTGGAAGCTCGAGTTCGATTTTGGCGAGGACGCGAAGAAGGATGGCGAATCCGGCGAGCCGATCGACTTCTCGGGCCAGCAGAGCCTGGGCCTGTGTCCGAAGGACCAGGGCCGCGTCTTCGAGCATGGCACGAGCTATGTGTGCGAACACGCGGTCGGTGCCAACGTGACCTGCGACTTCAAGAGCGGCAAGATCATCCTGCAGCAACCGGTGGCCCGTGAGCAGATGAGCAAGCTGCTGGAGACCGGCAAGACCGCGCTGCTCGACGGCTTCGTCTCGAACAAGACGCGGCGCAAGTTCAAGGCCTATCTCGCCTACGACAAGAAGGAGGGCAAGGTCAGCTTCGAGTTCGAGCCGCGCGCCCCAAGGGTTCCAGCCAAAGGCGCGGCCGCGAAGAAGGTCGCGGCGAAGAAGACGGTGTGAAGCCCGCGCCTGCACGTTGGATCCGGGGCCGGATTGGCGCGGCCTTCGGCTGAGAACCTTGTGGGTCTGTCAGCCGCGCCGTCCCGACCGACACCCGTGCCGGCGTGGCCCTGTCTGTCACATCGCGGTGCCGCGTTGTGGCTGGCCGTCAGCGTGCGGCCGAACGCCAGGCACACGGCCGTTGATGGTCTTCACGACGGCGCGCTGCGCATCCGCCTGGGCGCGCCACCGGTCGATGGCAAGGCGAATCAGTTGTTGATCGACTGGCTGGCCGATCAGCTGGGCTTGCCCAGACGCGCGGTCCGGCTCCAGCGCGGCGAGGCGTCACGGCGCAAGTGGCTGGAGATCGACGCGCCGCTGGATCGTGTCGAGGCGTGGCTTGCGCGTGCGCTGGCCTGACCTCGGCCCGGAGTCCGTCCCAGGCAGCCGGTGCCGCCCTCGGGCCTGTCAGCTCAAGCCACCGAAGCGCCAGGCGTCTTCGCGTGGATCGCGCTGCCGCGAGCCAGGCAGACGATCGACGCGGTGGCGACGAGTTCGTCGACGATCGCCAACGAGACCTTGGCCGAGGCTGTGAATGGGTCGAGCACGGTCGACTCCGAGAACTTCAGCACCAGCCCCGGGTTGAGCCGGCCGATGTCGGCCTGGCCCATGGCCCAGCCGGCAAAGCGGCGCTCGGCCACTTCCTCGATGCTCAGCAAGGTGACCTCGCGGTGGCGTGGATCCTGGGCAATGCGGTTGTACAGACGGCTCACCGCCGCGCGCCCGCCTTCGAGCACCTGCAGGAAGGTGTCGCCGGTGTGGCACAGCACGCCCGTCACGCCGAGCTCGGGGTTGCGGGCGCTGGCCTGCTTGAACAGGGCGGCAAGCGCGTCTTGCTTGAGCGGCTCCGTGAAGCGGCTCGCGTACATCAGGCGGATCAGCATGGCACTCTCCTCGTTGTTCGCCCCAGGCCCCCGGCGGCGCCCGCCCCCGAGGGGACGCGTCGTCTCGGGTCGGCCCGGCGGCGACTCATACCTTCTTGCTCAACAGCGACAGGAATTCGCGGCGCAGGTTCGAATCCTTCAGGAACGCGCCGCGCATCACACTGTTGGTCATCATCGATTCATCGTCCTTGACGCCGCGCCAGTGCATGCAGAAGTGGTCGGACTCCATCACGATGGCCAGGCCATCGGGCTTGACCCGGTTCTGCAACTCGTTGGCGAGCATCGTCACCGCCTCTTCCTGGATCTGCGGGCGGCTCATGATCCAGTCGCAGATGCGGGTGTACTTGCTCAGTCCGATCAGGTTCGAGTGCTCGTTGGGCAGGATGCCGATCCAGACCCGGCCCATGATCGGGCACAGATGGTGCGAGCATGCGCTGCGTACCTTGATCGGGCCGACGATCATCAATTCGTTCAGTCGAACCGCATTCGGAAACTCGGTGACGGTGGGGATCGGTATGTAGCGCCCGCTGAACACTTCGTTGACGTACATCTTGGCGACGCGCTTGGCGGTATCAACGGTGTTGTGGTCGCTGTCGGTATCGATCACGAGCGCGCGCAGAACGTCCTGCATCTTCGCCTGGACCTCGGCCTTGAGCTCCTCGAGCTCGCCATCGCGAATGAACTCGGAGATGTTGTCGTTGGCGTGGAAGCGGCGTTCGGCACCGACAATGCGCTCGCGGATCCGCTCGGAAGCCGCCAGCGCAGGCAAGTCGTCCTCGGAGCGTGAGGTCGGGGTGGAATGTTCGCCGCGCATGGGCTGCCTCGAATGAGCTTGTCGGGCTTCGAGCGTACCAAATCGCCGTTGCCGCAGGGCTGACCGCCCCGCCAGACCGTAGACTGCGCGCGGTGAATTCGATGACTTCCGCCCCGCCTGCGGCCATTCCCCCCGGAGGGACAACCCCCGCACCGCTGAGCCTGCCGCTGGCGCGCCTGCTCGGGCATTGCGCCGACGCGGTGCAGGCGGTGCGCTCGGGCGAGTCGCTCAACACCGCACTGGCGCGTTGCCCGGCGCCGGCCCGGCCCGGCACGCAGAGCTTGAGTTTTCACGTGCTGCGCTGGCTCGGCTCGGCCCAGGCTCTGCGCGCACATCTGGTCCCCAAGGCTCCGGCGCCGAGCGTCGACGCGCTGCTGCTGAGCGCACTCGCGCTGCTGTGGCCGCCCGGGCAGCCGCCCTATGCCGAGCACACCCTGGTGGATCAGGCGGTCCAGGCGGTGCGCCAGCGTGCGCCACGCAGCGCGGCCTTCGTCAACGCGGTGCTGAGGCGCTTCCTGCGCGAGCGCGACGCCCTGATCGAGGCAGTCCAGGGCGATCCCCTGGCGCGATTCAACCACCCGACGTGGTGGATCGAGCGACTGCGGCGCGACTGGCCGGCGCAGTGGTCGGCGCTGCTGGCAGCGAACAACCAGCGTGCGCCGATGACCTTGCGCGTCAATGCGCGCCACGGCGCTGTCGACGCCTATGCGGCGCGCTTGGCGGTGGCCGGGATCGGCGCCCGAGTCGTCGGCCCGCACGCTCTTGGGCTCGACGCGCCCTGCCCGGTGACGCAATTGCCGGGGTTCGCGCAAGGCGATTTGTCGGTGCAGGACGCTGCCGCGCAGCGCGCCGCGCCGCTGCTGATCGGCATCAAGGGTGAGGGTGAGGGTGAGGCCGCGCGGGGCGTCTCGCGTGCATCCGGCTGGCGCCTGAGGCCGGACGCCCGCGTACTTGACGCCTGTGCCGCGCCCGGTGGCAAGACCGCGCACTTGCTGGAGCTCGAGCCTGCTCTGGACGTGCTGGCCCTCGACAGCGATCCGGCACGCCTGGTGCGTGTCGTCGAGACGCTTGCACGACTGGGGCTGGCCGCGCGCGCGCAGGTGGGCGATGCGGCCGATCCGGCCGCCTGGTGGGACGGGCGGCCCTTCGACGCCATCCTGCTGGACGCGCCTTGCAGCGCCTCGGGGATCGTGCGCCGGCACCCCGATGTGCGCTGGCTGCGCCGTGCCACCGACATCGTCGCACTGGCCGCCACCCAGACCCGCCTGCTCGATGCGTTGTGGCCGCTGCTCGCACCGGGCGGACGGCTGCTGTATTGCACTTGCTCGGTGTTCAAGGCCGAGGGGCAGGAACAGATCGACGCTTTTTTGCAACGCCAGGCGGATGCGACCCTTGCCCTTGCGCCGCCATCGCCCGGCCACCTGCTGCCTCTGCCCGACAATGGCCAGACCTCCTCGTCCCACGCTGCCGTCATGGCGGCGGACGGATTCTTTTACGCCCTGATGGTCAAGACCTGAGGTCCACCGCCCGATGCCTTGCGTGGCGCCGCTCGACACCAACGCCCCGCCCCGCGCACTGCAGCGTACCGGCAGGGCCGCCGCCGCGTGGCCGGGGCGCGGGTCGGGCCAGGAGGAGCAGGGGGTGGGCCGCGGGCTGTGTCGCCAGGCGCACCGCTGGCTCGGCCACGCGCTGCTGCTGCTGGCGCTGCTGTGGCCCATGCCGCCGGTGCAGGCCGCGAATGCCGAGCTCAGCTCCTTCGAGATGGAGCGCAATGACGAGGGACTGTGGCTGAGTTACGCGGTCGACTTCGAGTTGCCGCGTGGCGTCGACGAGGCACTCAACAAGGCAGTGCCCTTGTTCTTCGTCGCCGAGGCCGAGGTGTTTCGCAGCCGCTGGTACTGGAGCGACCTGCGGGTCGGCCATGCCCAGCGCATCTGGCGCATCGTCTTTCAGCCGCTCACCGCCACCTGGCGCGTCACGTTCGGCGGCCTGAGCCAGAACTACAAGACCCGCGAAGAGGCGTTTGCCGCGATCAGCCGCGGTGCGCACTGGAAGATTGCCGAGGCCGGGCAGCTTGAGGAGGGCAGCCACCACTACCTCGAGTTCAGCTATCGCCTCGACACTTCGCTGCTGCCGCGCCCGATGCAGATCGGCCTGGGCGGTCAGCCCGACTGGACTCTCTCGGTGCAGCGCACGCAGCGCATCGACTGAACCATGAGCGGTGGGGCGACGAATCTGGATGGCGTGCGACGCAAGGCGCGCCGATCGTGCGCATCGGCCCGGCTTCCGCACGTTGCCGCGGGACAACCGCGTGCACCTGTTCGCGGAGACCGGGTGCCGCACGCGGCGGGCCGGCGGGGCGCATGACCAAAGCCGCGCGCTGGGCGTGGATCGTCGCCACCGTCGCGATGACGGGCGCCGGGCTGGTGCTCGCGTTCCTGCTCTCGATCGCGACCAACAATCCCAACCTGTACGAGCGCCATTACGTCTGGTTGTTCTGGGTCAACGTCGCGGTGGCGGCGCTGCTCGTGCTGGTGATCATCCTGGCCGGCGTGCGGCTGGCGTTGCGGGTGCGGCGCGGCAAGTTCGGCAGCCGGCTGCTGCTCAAGCTCGTCGCGATCTTTGCGCTGGTCGGCGTGGTGCCGGGCGTGCTGATCTACACGGTGAGCTACCAGTTCGTGTCGCGCAGCATCGAGAGCTGGTTCGATGCGCGCGTGGCGAGTGCGCTCGACGCCGGTTTGAACCTTGGCAAGGGCACGCTCGATTCGCTGGTGCGGGATCTGGCCGACCGGACCCGGCTCGCTGCCGAGCGCCTGGGCGACACGCCCGGTGCGGCCCAGCCGCTCGCGCTGGAGCGGCTGCGCGAGCAGCTCTCGGCGCAGGACGTGTCGGTGGTCGGGGCGGCCGGCCAGACCGTTCTGACGACCGGCAGCAGCGCGGCGCAACTGTTGCCCGAGCGGCCGACGCTGAGCCTGCTGCGCCAGGCCCGCAATTCACGCGTCGTGAGCGAGCTCGTCGGCTTGGACGAGGATACCGGCACCAGCGGCAACGCGGCCCGCGTGCGCGCACTCGCCTTCATCCCCACCACCAGCTTCGCGCTTGGCGAGGAGGAGCGCTTCCTGTTCGTGAGCCAGCTGCTGCCGCCCGCGCTGGTCACCAACGCGCTGGCCGTGCAGACCGCGTATCGCGAATACCAGCAGCGCGCGCTGGCACGTGGCGGCCTGCGCAAGATGTACATCGGCACGCTCACTCTCGCGCTCGTGCTCGCAGTGTTTGGCGCGCTGTTGCTGGCCGCGACGTTCGGCAACCAGCTCGCGCGCCCGCTGCTGCTGATCGCCGATGGCATGCGCCAGGTCGCGCAGGGCGACCTGAGCGCCAAGCCGGTGTTCGCCTCGCGCGACGAGCTCGGCGGCCTGACGCGCTCGTTCGCCGACATGACGCGCCAGCTCGCCGATGCGCGCGAGGTGGCCGAGCGCAGCGTGGTGCAGGTGGAACGCGCGCGCACCAACCTGCAGACCATTCTCGACAACCTGACCGCAGGGGTGATCGTGTTCGACCGCGACGGCAACATCGACACCGTGAACCCGGGCGCGACCCGGATCGTGCGGCTGCCGCTGTCGGCCTACCGCGGCCGCAAGCTCGCCGAGGTGCCCGGGCTGGAGGTGTTCGCGCAGGCGGTGGCGCAGCGCTTCGAGCTGCATTCCACCAGCCCCGAGGCCGGCGAGCGTGATCACTGGCAAGACGCATTCGAGCTGCAGACCCCGACGCGCGACGGCCGCGAGCGCGATTCGGTCACGCTGCTGGTGCGCGGTGCCGCGATGCCGCAGCGCGCGCGCCTGATGGTCTTCGACGACATCACCGAGCTCGTTTCGGCGCAGCGCAGCGAGGCCTGGAGCGAGGTGGCGCGGCGCCTCGCGCACGAGATCAAGAATCCGCTCACGCCGATCCAGCTCTCGGCCGAGCGGCTCCAGCACAAGCTCGGCCCCAAGCTGGAAGGTGCCGACCAGGCCATGCTGGCGCGCTCGGTCGACACCATCGTCAACCAGGTCCAGGCCATGAAGACGCTGGTCAACGAGTTTCGCGACTACGCGCGCCTGCCCGCCGCGCACCTGGTGCCGCTCGACCTGAACGCGCTGGTTGCCGAGGTGCTTGCCCTGTACGGTGCGGCGCAGGAGGCCGGGCGCCTGCACGCGCATCTGGCTCCGGCGCTGCCGCCGATCCTGGGCGACAGCACCCAGCTGCGCCAGGTGATCCACAACCTGGTGCAGAACGCGCTCGACGCGGTGGCCGAGCAGGCCGACGGCCGGGTGCGCATCGAAACCGAGGTGGCGCGCAACGAACAAGGCCAGCCG
>JBDSBD010000084.1:0-4542 GCA_039921765.1 Burkholderiaceae bacterium | reverse complement strand
CTCAGCGGAATCGGACCGATGATGCCGTAGTGGTTGCGCGTGGGCCTCAGGAACACCGGGATCGACCCCGTTATGATGATCGCGTGCAGGATCGACTTGTGGCAGTTGCGATCCACCACCACGACGTCGCCCGGTGCCACCGTGTGGTGCCACACCATCTTGTTCGACGTGCTCGTGCCATTGGTGACGAAAAAGCAGTGGTCGGCGTTGAAGATGCGCGCCGCATTGCGCTCGCTCTGCGCGATCGGTCCGGTGTGATCGAGCAGCTGGCCGAGCTCGTCGACCGAGTTGCACACATCCGCGCGCAGCATGTTCTCGCCGAAGAACTGGTGAAACATGCGCCCCACCGGGCTCTTCAGGAAGGCCACGCCACCCGAGTGGCCAGGGCAGTGCCATGAATACGAGCCGTCCTGCGCGTAATCGACCAGCGCCCTGAAGAACGGCGGCGCCAGGCCGTCCATGTAGGCCTTGGCCTCGCGAATGATGTGGCGCGCCACGAACTCGGGCGTGTCCTCGAACATGTGGATGAAACCGTGCAGCTCGCGCAAGATGTCGTTGGGCAGGTGTTGCGAGGTGCGCGTTTCACCATAGAGGTAGATCGGCACTTCGGAATTCTTGCGGCGCACTTCCTGGATGAACTTGCGCAGGTTCAGCACCGCCTCGTCGATCTCGGGGCCGCCCTTGAACTCCTCGTCGTCGATCGACAGGATGAACGCACTGGCGCGGCTTTGCTGCTGCGCGAACTGACTCAGGTCGCCGTAAGCCGTGACGCCCAGCACTTCGAAGCCTTCACTTTCGATCGCGGCGGCAAGCGCCCGAATGCCCAGGCCGGAGGTGTTCTCGGAGCGGAAGTCTTCGTCGATGATGACGATGGGAAAGTTGAATCTCAGCATGGGCGAGCCTCGTGTCGCAAACGGCGCAGGAAATGAAGCGCAGAGTGTAGGGCCAGCCTCGTGGCGCGTGATTGCACCTGCCGATCGAAGGACAACAGCGCGCCCGAGCCCGCTTGCGCGGCCACCGCCTACACTCGCCGCTGGTCTGCGTGACAAGGAGCTCGAATGGATTTTTCCAGCGCCACCTTCTGGTGGGTCGCCGCAGGCGTGGCCGTGGCGATCGAGCTCGCCACCGGCACTTTCTACTTGTTGATGATCGCGCTCGGCCTGGCCGCCGGCGCGCTGGCAGCGCACCTGGGCCTGACCCTCAGCGGACAGGTCATCGCGGCTGCGCTGTTCGGCGGTGGCGCCACGGCCATCTGGCACTGGCGCCGTTTCAGCCAGCCGCGCTCGGCCCCGGCCCACGAGAATCGCGACGTGAATCTCGACATCGGCGAGCGCGTCACCGTCGCGGACTGGGGCGCCGATCGCACCGCAAGGGTCCAGTACCGTGGTTCGGCCTGGACCGTGCGTCTTGCGCCCGGAGCCGAGGCGGTGCCCGGCGAGTACCAGGTCGCCGCGGTCGAAGGCAACTGGCTCGTGCTCGCGCCAGTGTCTGCAGGCGCCAGAGCCCCGCACTGAACCCAGTTTTCCGAATCACTCTGCCGAAAGCCTCTCTCATGGAAATTGCCCTCATCATCGCGGTCATCGCCGCCATATTTGTTGTTCGCACCTTCAAGATCGTGCCGCAGCAAAACGCCTGGGTGGTGGAGCGACTCGGCAAATACGATCGCACGCTCACACCAGGGCTCAAGTTCGTGGTGCCGTTCATCGAGCGCGTGGCCTACAAGCACTCGCTGAAGGAGGTGCCGCTCGATGTGCCGAGCCAGGTCTGCATCACCAAGGACAACACCCAGCTGCAGGTCGACGGCATCATCTTCTTCCAGGTCACCGATCCGATGCGCGCGAGCTACGGCTCGAGCAACTACCTCATTGCCATCACCCAGCTGGCGCAGACGATGCTGCGCTCCGTGATCGGCAAGATGGAGCTCGACAAGACCTTCGAAGAGCGAGACCGGATCAATCTGTCGGTCGTCAACGCGCTCGACGAGGCCGCCACCAACTGGGGCGTGAAGGTGTTGCGCTACGAGATCAAGGATCTGACGCCACCGGCCGAGATCCTGCGGTCGATGCAGGCGCAGATCACCGCCGAGCGCGAGAAGCGCGCGTTGATCGCGGCCTCCGAGGGCCGCAAGCAGGAGCAGATCAACATCGCCACCGGCGAGCGCGAGGCTTTCATCGCACGCTCCGAGGGTCAGCGCCAGGCCGAGATCAACAACGCACAGGGCGAAGCCGCCGCGATCATCGCGGTGGCCGATGCCTCGGCCGAGGCCATCCGCAAGATCGCCGAGGCGATCCGTGCGCCCGGCGGCGAGCAGGCGGTGCAACTCAAGGTCGCCGAGAAGGCCGTCGAGGCCTACGCGCAGCTCGCGCAGAAGAACAACACGATGATCGTGCCGGGCAACATGACCGAGGTGTCGGCCCTGATCGGCACCGCGATGGCACTGATCAAGACGAAGCTGCCCGGCGCGAACTGAGAGGCGGTCGATCGCCGCCGGAAAGCGCGACTCCCCGCCCCGTCTGCAGCGGGTGGCGTGGGCTAGAATCGCGCGCTCCGGAGAGATGGATGAGCGGTTTAAGTCGCACGCCTGGAAAGCGTGTGGGGGCTAATAACCCCCCGCGGGTTCGAATCCCGCTCTCTCCGCCAAAAGTCATGCCGTGGCGGTTCGTCAAAGCCCGCGCGCAGCCCGCGAAAGCCCCACCCAGCCTGGCTCCGTGGGGCTTTCTGTTTCACGGATCAGCCTGTTCAGGCCGCGCGTCCAGCCGGCGAAGGTTGGCGACGAACGCGGCCGGTTCGTGCTGCTGACTTCATTGGGCCCGAAGCGCCGCCACCGGAGGGCACGTTGGCGCTCGATAATGCCGGGCATGCAAGTGTTCCACGGCTTTCAACACCCCGCCATCGCACCGGCCTGCGCGCTGACGGTCGGCAATTTCGACGGCGTGCACCGCGGCCATCAGGCCATGCTCGCGTTGCTGCGTTCCGAGGCGGCGCACCGCATGTTGCCGTCATGTGTGCTGACGTTCGAGCCCCATCCACGCGACTTCTTTGCGGCCGCGGCGCGCAAGCCCGAACTGGCGCCTGCGCGCATCTCGCCACTGCGCGACAAGCTGATCGAGCTGGAGCGCTGCGGCGTCGAGCAGGTGGTCGTGCTGCGCTTCAATCAGCGCTTTGCCGCGCAATCGCCGCAGGCCTTCGTCGACGATGTGCTGGTGCGCGGCCTGGGCACGAAGTACGCGCTGGTCGGCGACGATTTCCGCTTTGGCGCAAAGCGCGCCGGCGACTACGCGATGCTCGATGCGGCCGGCGCGCAAGCCGGCTTCGATGTCGCGCGCATGAACAGCTACGAGGTCGCAGGCCTGCGCGTCTCCAGCTCCGCGGTGCGCGACGCGCTCGCCCGTGGCGACATGGCGCGCACCGCCGTGCTGCTTGGCCGGCCGTATGCGATCAGCGGCCACGTCGTGCATGGGCGCAAGCTCGGGCGCGAGCTCGGCGCCTCGGTGCCCGGAAGTGGCGACGGTTTTCGCACGCTGAACCTGCGCTTCGCCCACTGGAAGCCGGCTGCCAGCGGCATCTTCGTGGTTCAGGTGCATGGCCTGAGTGACGCGCCGCTGCCGGGGGTGGCCAACCTGGGCGTGCGCCCTTCGCTGAACCCCAACGATGTGAATGCCGGGCGCGTGTTGCTCGAGACGCATTGCCTGGACTGGCCGGCAGAGCTCGGCCCGGAAGGCGGCTACGGCAAGGTCGTGCGCGTCGAGTTGCTGCACAAGCTGCACGACGAGTTGCGCTACACCAGCCTGGAAGCACTCCAGGCCGGCATCGCGAGCGATACCGCGCAGGCGCGCGCCTGGTGGCAGGCGCGCGCAACGAGCACGGCCACCGGACGCACGCCTGCAACGGGCCCGAGCTGATCACGTCCGCACATTCAGCACCGATTGGTGCCCGGCAAAGCGGTGCATACGACCCACGCCTTCTCCAGCCTCCCTCCATGCCGGCTGGCGTTGGATGAACCGGGTCGCGCGACCCCCACCTGAACGTCGCCGCGCGAGTGCAGGCTCTAGAATGCAGGCGTGAAAACGCCACCCACCGCATTGCGCCGCCCAGCGCCCGCGCACCAGCGCACCCACCGCCAAACCACGCGCGATCGAATTTAGCGCGCCCCGCGCTCCTTCCTGCGATTGGCCCCGAGCAGCCTCGAATCGGCTGCATATCGCCTCGCCGTGCCGCCGCTGCGGTCACCCCTCGAATACGCGATCGACACCATGGCCCTCCATCCCGCCTCCCCTGCCAGCACCGACTACCGTTCCACGCTGAACCTGCCCGACACGCCGTTCCCGATGCGCGGCGACCTGCCTCGGCGCGAACCGGGCTGGATCCAGGAGTGGAGCGAGCAAGGGGTCTATCAGCGGCTGCGTGACGCGCGCCAGGGTGCGCCACGTTTCGTGCTGCACGATGGCCCGCCGTACGCCAACGGCACCCTGCACGTCGGCCACGCCGCCAACAAGATCCTGAAGGACATGATCGTCAAGGCGCGCCAGCTCGCCGGCTTCG
>JBDSBD010000083.1:0-6891 GCA_039921765.1 Burkholderiaceae bacterium | reverse complement strand
GCGCCTTCATCGACAGCTTGACGCGGCCCTTCTCGTCGGTCTCGAGCACCTTGACCTTGACGATCTGGCCTTCCTTCAGGAAGTCGGTGACCTTCTCGACGCGCTGGTGCGCGATCTGGCTGATGTGAAGCAGGCCGTCCTTGCCGGGCAACAGGTTCACGAGCGCGCCGAAGTCGAGAATCTTCGTGATCGGGCCTTCGTAGACCTTGCCCACTTCCACTTCCGCGGTGATCTCCTCGATGCGCTTCTTCGCGAACGCAGCCTTGTCCGCGTCGGTCGAGGCAATCGTGATCATGCCGTCTTCGCCGATGTCGATCGTGCAGCCGGTTTCCTCGGTCAGCGCACGGATCGTCGAGCCGCCCTTGCCGATCACGTCGCGGATCTTCTCCGGGTTGATCTTCATCGTGTACAGGCGCGGCGCGAACTGCGAGACCTCGGTCTTGGCGCCGCCCACCGCCTCCTGCATCTTGCCCAGGATGTGCAGCCGCGCCTCCTTGGCCTGCGCCAGCGCGACCTGCATGATTTCCTTGGTGATACCCTGGATCTTGATGTCCATCTGCAGCGCGGTCACGCCGCCGGTCGTGCCGGTCACCTTGAAGTCCATGTCGCCCAGGTGATCCTCGTCGCCAAGGATGTCGGTCAGCACCGCGAACCGATTGCCGTCCTTGATCAGGCCCATCGCGATACCGGCGACGTGCGCCTTGAGCGGCACGCCCGCGTCCATCAGCGCGAGGCAGCCGCCGCACACCGAGGCCATCGACGACGAACCGTTGCTCTCGGTGACCTCGGAGACCACGCGCATCGAGTACGGGAAATCCACCTTGTCGGGCAGCACCGCCAGCAGCGCGCGCTTGGCGAGGCGGCCGTGGCCGATCTCGCGGCGCTTCGGGCTGCCGACCCGGCCGGTCTCGCCGGTCGCGAACGGCGGCATGTTGTAGTGAAGCATGAACGAATCGGTGAACTCCCCGGCCAGCGCGTCGATGCGCTGGGCGTCTCGGTCGGTGCCGAGCGTGGCAGCCACCAATGCCTGGGTTTCGCCGCGCGTGAACAGCGCCGAGCCGTGGGCGCGAGGCAGCACGCCCGAGCGGATCTCGATCGGGCGCACGGTGCGCGTGTCGCGCCCGTCGATGCGCGGCTCGCCGGCCAGGATCTGGCTGCGCACGATGCGCGCCTCGATATCGAACAGCACGTTGTCGAGGTTGACCTTGTCGAATGCCGTGCCTTCGCTTTGCAACGACGCGGCGGTCGCAGCCGTCACGGCCCGCGTGGCCTGGGTGCGCGCCTGCTTGGAGCGGATATGGTAGGCCTCGCGCAACGGCCCTTCGGCCAGGGCCGTGACGCGCGCGATGAAGGCCTCGTCCTTGTCCGGTGCGGCCCAGTCCCAGGCCGGCTTGCCGGCGTCGCGCACCAGCTCGTCGATGGCCTTGATGGCCACACGGCCCTGCTCGTGACCGAACACGACGCCGCCCAGCATGATCTCTTCGCTGAGCTGCTGGGCTTCGCTCTCGACCATCAGCACGGCGCCTTCGGTGCCGGCGACGATCAGGTCCATCTTCGAGTCGAGCAGTTGCGTCTTGCCCGGGTTCAACACGTACTCGCCGTTGACATAACCCACGCGCGCCGCACCCACGGGACCGTTGAACGGAATGCCCGAGATCGCCAGCGCGGCGCTCGCGCCGATCAGCGCCGGGATGTCGGCCGACACCTCGGGGTTGAGCGACAGCACGTGGATCACGACCTGGACTTCGTTGAAGAAGCCCTCGGGGAACAGCGGGCGCAACGGGCGATCGATGAGGCGCGAGGTCAGGGTCTCGAGTTCGCTCGGGCGACCTTCGCGCTTGAAGAAGCTGCCCGGGATCTTGCCGGCGGCGTAGGTCTTCTCGATGTAGTCGACGGTGAGCGGGAAGAAATCCTGTCCCGGCTTGGCTTCGGTGCGCGCCACCACGGTGGCCAGCACCACGGTGTCATCGACGCTGACGACCACCGCGCCGCTCGACTGGCGTGCGATCTCGCCGGTTTCCAGCGTGACGGTGTGCTGACCCCATTGGAAGGTCTTGGTGACTTTGTTGAACAGGCTCATGCGTGTCTCTCCGGTTGTGATGGTGCGCGCTCGGCAGAGAGTGAGCGCACCGGGCGGGGAACAGGGAACATCGGGCGGGATGCCATTCCAACCATGCTCAGGCGCGAGCATCGGTGGAATGACACAGCAGCGTCGACAGCTCCGACCCCAGGGATTGGCAGAAAAACGAAGAGCCTGTATGGAACTCCAGACAGGCCCCTCGACATTCCGCGTCGCGTTTACTTGCGCAGCCCGAGCTTCTGGATCAGCGCGACGTAGCGCTCGGCGTCGCGGTCTTTCAGGTACGCCAGCAGGCTCTTGCGGCGGTTGACCATCTTCAGCAGGCCACGGCGACCGTGGTGATCCTTCTTGTGGGTCTTGAAGTGCGGCATCAGATCGTTGATGCGCGCGGTGAGGATCGCTACCTGCACTTCGGGCGATCCGGTGTCGCTCGCGCTGCGGGCGTTGGCCTTGACGATCTCGGCCTTGTCGAGGGTGGTGGTGGACATGGTTTTCTCGTTTCCTGGGTACCGAAACCGAGACTGCAACCCGGAACGCTTGCGCGAACCAGCCGGCCATGCCACGGTTTCGAGGGTTTCACTTGCGGAACACCGGTGAAACCGACCGGTGCCGTGCCTGCCTGAACACCATCGACGCCCGGACCGGGCGCCAGCGGCGTCAAACCCGCGGATTATAGCTGGAGCAGGTGCGCCAGGCGCCCGGCCCCTTCGGTCAGGCGCGCAGGCTCCTTGGAGGCAAAACACCAGCGCAGCCAGCCTTCGGCCTCCAGGCCGAAGGCCGCGCCCGGCGCCAGACCGAGCCCGACCTCGGCGACCAGGCGCTTTGCGAACGCGAGCGAATCAATCTGCCCTTCGACGCGAAAGAACGCATACAGGCCGCCATCGGGCACGGCCACCCGCACCCCGGGCAAGGCCGCGAGCGCGGGCAGCAACGTGTCGCGGCAGACCCGCAGGCGCTGCACCAGCGCCGGCACGAAGTCGGCCGCACCGGCCAGCGCTGCGAGTCCGGCGCGCTGCACGAACACCGGCGCGCACGAGGTGTTGAACTCGATCAGCTTGCCCATCGCCTCGGTCAGCGCTGCCGGCATCACCAGCCAGCCCAGGCGCCAGCCCGTCATCAGAAAACTCTTCGAGAAACTGTGCACCACCACGAGCCGGTCCTCGGGCTCGGCCACGTCAAGGAAGCTCGGCGCGCAGGACGCAGCGCCCTGGCCCGCCCCGAAGTACACGCGCTCATAGACCTCGTCGGCGACGATCCAGGTGCCGGTGCGCCGGCAATGCGCAAGGATTGCCTCGTGCTCGGCGCGGGTCAGCGTCCAGCCGGTCGGGTTGTTCGGTGCGTTCACGAGCAGCACGCGTGTCGCCGGCGTGATCGCCGCAAGCAGCGCCGCCAGATCGAGGCGCCACGCACCATCGGCAGTGGCCTTCAGGGCGACACGGGTCACGTGCGCGCCGAGGATCAAGGGCTGCGCGGTCAGGTTCGGCCACACCGGAACCACCGCGACGACCTCGTCGCCGGCGCCGACGAGCGCCTGCATCGCGAGCATCAACGCGTTCACACCCGACGAGGTGACCGCGATCCTGTCCGCACCGACCGGTCGGTGCAAGGCGCTGACATAGCGCGCCAGAGCCGCGCGCAACTCGGCCAGACCGAGGTTGTGGGTATAGAAGGTCTCGCCGTCCTGCAGCGAGCGCACCGCGGCGTCTCGAATGAACGCCGGGGTGGTCTCGTCGCTTTCACCAAACCAGAACGGCAGCACGTCGCTGCGCCCCAGTCCCGCATTCGCAACTTCGCGAATCTTCGATCCGGGCAGTTGATCAATGACCTGTCTCATCGCGTTTCCTTCAGGGGCGTTCCATCTTGCAATTCGTCTGCAGTTCGGTCTGGCCGGGCGCGAAGTAGCGAACCGTCCTGAAACCGAATCCCGAGCCCTCATTGTCATGCGCCACACCGGTCGTGCCGGCGCGCTCCATCACGCTCACGTACAGCGGCTGGATGAACTGGTGATCGGCGGCGCGCATCGTGCCGGCGTGCAAGCCGTTCAGCACCCCGTCACCCAGCGTCATGCCTTCGAGCGCCTTCGCGACCGCCACGGCCTCGGTGCTGCGGGCCTGCTCCATCGCCGCCACCAGCATCTCGAGCATCACGTGCATGCGCGCATGCACGTAGTCATCCTGCGGTTTGGGGAAGCGGGCACGAAAGCTCGCGTAGAAACGCTCCGAAGCCGGTGTGCCGACATTCGGATGCCATTCGGCCACAGCCAGCACACGACCCACGCCGGCCTCGCCGATCGCCGCCGGTGCGCCGAGCGCGTTGCCATAGAAGGTGTAGAAGCGCGCGTCCACGCCGGCCTCGCGCGCCGCCTTCACCAGCAAGGTCAGATCATTGCCCCAGTTGCCGGTGAGCACGGCCTGCGCGCCGCTCGCCTTGATCTTCGCCGCGTAGGGCAGAAAGTCCTTGATGCGCCCGAGCGGATGCAACTCGTCGCCGACGATCTCGATGTCGGCACGCTTGGCGGCCAGGTCCGCGCGCGCCTGGCGCAGCACCTGCTGGCCAAAGCTGTAGTCCTGCCCGATCAGGTACACCTTCTTCACACTTCGATCGTCGTGCAGCACGTCGGTCAACGCGGCCAGGCGCATGTCGGCGTGGGCATCGAAGCGGATGTGCCAGAAGCTGCACTTCTGGTTCGTCAGCGCAGGATCGACGGCCGAATAGTTGAGGAACAGCGCACGCCGGCCCGGTTCGCGTTCGTTGTGCTTGTCGAGCGCATCGACCAGCACTGCCGCCGCGGCCGAGCTGTTGCCCTGCATCACCACGCGCACCTGCTTGTCGAGCGCGGACCTCAGCATCGCCAGCGTCTCCTCGTTGTTGCCCTTGCTGTCGAAGCGCAGCAGCTCGAGCGGCCGCGCGCCGCCCGGCAACGCCACACCGCCGCGCGCGTTGATGCGCTCGACCGCCAGCAGCAGGTTGCGATAGACGGCTTCGCCGGCGTTGCCAAACGCACCCGACAGCCCCTCGACCATCGCAATCCGGACCGGCTCGACCGGCGCAGCCCCGGCCGGTCCGCACAATCCAAGAATCAACCCACACGCACCGAGGACGGCTTTGAACATCGGAAATTCAAGTCCCTTGAAAACAAAAATGCCGCTCCAAATTGAGCGGCATGGTTGCTGCACCTTGCAGCAGCGAATCTCGATTGTAGGAGCTTGCCATGTTTGTCTTGCCACTGTCCCGCTCGGTCACCTACCCCGCCAACGCGGCGCCCTTCGGCCACGCGCTCGAGCGCCTGTTCGACGCACCGCTCGACCGCTACTTCGGTGGGTCGGCAGGTGGCACGCCATCGCGCACGCCGGCGCTGGATGTGCGCGAAACCGACGCCGGCTACACGCTGGCCTTCGACGTGCCCGGCGTCACTCGCGAGCAACTCAAGGTGTCGATCGAAGGCCGCCGGGTCAGCATCGAAAGCATCGATGATCCCGCGACGTCGAAGACCGATGCCGCGGCGCCGGACACGGTCGCGAACCAGGCCGCGCCTGCTGCCGCCGAACGTGTGCTGTACCGCGAGCGCAGCACGGCCCGCTACGCGCGCACCGTGAGCCTGCCGGCCGAGGTCGACCAGAGCGCCTCGCAAGCCCGCTTCGAAAACGGCGTGCTCACGTTGGCCCTCGCGAAGAAGCAGCCGCGCGGCGCCACCCAGCTCAGCATCAGTTGATGCCGATGCAATGAGGCTCGGCCTGGCCGCATGTTGCGCGGCCAGGCCCGCGTTGGCAGACAGCCGCAATCCGGTGCGGCTCAGGCGGGCTCGGCCGCGCACCCGGCGCTGCACGACTTCGCCGCTGCCCCATCGATTGACCTGGACCGCGATTCAGACCATCTGCAGCGGCCAACGCGGCCGCACGTCGAACGCGTAGTCGCGGCGTGCGGCGCCGGGGTCGCGTTGCAGGCGCATCGCACCAGCGAGCGCGATCATCGCGCCGTTGTCAGTGCACAGCGCAAGCTCCGGGTAGTGCACGCTGACCTCGCGCTTCGCGCATTCGGCGTTCAGGCGCTCGCGCAGCCGCGCGTTGGCGCCCACCCCGCCGGCGACGACGAGGCGCTTCAGTCCCGACGTTTGCAGCGCCTGGAGCGACTTGCGCACCAGCACATCGACGATTGCCTCCTGGGTCGCCGCCGCAAGGTTGGCGCGGTCCTGCTCGCACACATTGCCCAGCTTCATGACCTGGGTGCGCACCGCCGTCTTCAACCCGGAGAACGAGAAATCCAGGTTGGCGCTGTGCAACAGCGGGCGCGGCAGCTCGAACGCGAAGGCGTCGCCAAAGTCGGCCAACCGCGCCAGCGCGGGCCCGCCCGGATAGCCCAGGCCGAGCAGCTTGGCTGACTTGTCGAAGGCCTCGCCCGCCGCGTCGTCGATCGTCTCTCCAAGCAGTTCGTAGTGACCGACCTCGCGGACCTGCATCAACTGCGTGTGCCCACCCGAGACCAGCAGCGCGAGAAACGGGAACTGCGGTGCATCCGCAGACAGGAATGGCGACAGCAGATGCCCCTCGAGATGATGCACGCCGAGCGTCGGCCGCTCAAGCGCAGCCGCGAGCGCACAGGCCACGCCCGCCCCGACCAGCAAGGCGCCGGCCAGGCCCGGCCCGCGCGTGTAGGCCACCACGTCGATATCGGTCAGCGCCAGATCGGCGTCGCGCATCACCTGACGCGTCAGCGGCAGCACGCGCCGGATGTGGTCGCGCGACGCCAGCTCGGGCACCACGCCGCCATAGGCGCGATGCATGTCGATCTGGGTGTGCAATGCGTGCGCCAGC
>JBDSBD010000082.1:0-4250 GCA_039921765.1 Burkholderiaceae bacterium | reverse complement strand
ACTGGAAGCCCTTGGCGATGCGGCCCAATGCCGCCTCGGGGCTGCCGTTGTGGATGCCTGCGACCACGCCGTGCGCCTTGGCACGCGCGAGGATGTGGTTCACGGCCTCGGCCGCCTTCGGGTCGAGCTCGTCGAAGGCCGGGGTGCAGCCGAGCGCCAGAGAAAGGTCCGACGGGCCGATGTAGATCGCGTCCAGCCCCTCGACCGAGAGGATGTCGTCGAGGTTGTCGAGCGCCTTCGCGGTCTCGATCATCGCGAAGGTGACGATCGTGTCGTTGGCGTGCTGCGGATAGTCGGCGCCGCCGTAGAGCAGCGCGCGCACCGGCCCGAAGCTGCGCGTGCCGCGCGGTGCGTAATGGGTGTAGGCCACGAGCTTCTGTGCATCCTCGCGGCTGTTGACCATCGGGCAGATGACGCCGTAGGCGCCAGCATCGAGCGCCTTCATCAGGATGCCGGGCTCCAGCCACGGCACGCGCACCACCGGCACCGTGTCGGTGATCGAGATCGCCTGCAGCATCGGGATCATTGCCTGGTAATCGACCACGCCATGCTGCAGGTCGATGGTGAGCGAGTCCCAGCCTTGATGCGCCATGGTCTCGGCGGAAAAGCTGCTCGGGATCGCGAGCCAGCCGTTGACGACGGCGCCACCCGACTTCCAGAGGGTACGCAGGCGGTTTTCTCTCATCGGAATGCTCCTCGGTCTGCGCCGGTCGGCGCGTCAACGATCCAGGGCCGGGCGCTTGGGGTTGAAGGTCCAGCCCGGGATCAGGTACTGCATGGCCGCGGCGTCGTCGCGCGCGCCCAGGCCGTGCTGCTTGTAGAGCTGGTGCGCGCGCTCGACCTCGACCATGTCGAGCTCGATGCCCAGGCCCGGCCGCTGGGGCACCTGCACCCGGCCGCTCTCGATGCGCAGCGGCTCCTGGGTCAGGCGCTGGCCATCCTTCCAGATCCAGTGCGTGTCGATCGCCGTCACGCGGCCCGGCGCTGCGGCACCGACGTGCGTGAACATCGCCAGCGACACATCGAAATGGTTGTTCGAATGCGAGCCCCAGGTCAGGCCCCAATCGCGGCAGGTCTGGGCGACGCGCACCGAGCCGGCCAGGGTCCAGAAGTGCGTGTCGGCGAGCGGGATGTCGACCGATTGCAACGCAAGTGCGTGGCTCAGCTGGCGCCAGTCGGTGGCGATCATGTTGGTCGCGGTCGGCAAGCCGGTGGCGCGGCGGAACTCGGCCATCACCTCGCGGCCCGAAAAACCGTCTTCGGCACCACACGGGTCTTCGGCGTAGGCGAGCACGCCGCGCAGGTCGCGCATCAGGTGGATCGCGTCCTTCAACATCCAGCCGCCATTCGGATCGAGCGTGACGCGGGCGTCGGGAAAGCGCTCGTGCAGCGCCTTGATCGCCTCGATCTCCTCACCTGCGCGCAGCACGCCGCCCTTGAGCTTGAAGTCGTTGAAGCCGTAGCGCTGCTGGGCCGCTTCGGCCAGGCGCACCACCGCCTCGGGCGTCATGGCCGGCTCGTGGCGAAGCTGGAACCAGGCGCAATCGTCGTCGCCGCCACGGGCACGGCTGCCGGCCCCGCCGCGGGCCTGCGACGCGCCGGCCGAATCGAGATACGGCAAATCGGTCCTGCGGCGGTCGCCGACGAAGAACAGGTAGCCGAGCATCTCGACCGCGTCGCGCTGCTGGCCCTCGCCGAGCAGCGCCGCGACCGGCACCTCGAGATGCTGGCCGAGCAAGTCGAGCAGCGCCGACTCGATCGCGGTCACGGCGTGGATCGTCGTGCGCAGATCGAAAGTCTGCATCCCGCGCCCGCCAGCGTCGCGGCCGGCGAACTGCCGCCGCATCTGCTGCAGCACGCGCTGATGTGCGCCGATGGGCTGGCCGACGATGAGCCCGCGGGCATCGTCGAGGGTCTGGCGGATTGCCTCGCCGCCCGGCACCTCACCGACGCCGGTGTGGCCCGCGCTGTCGGTCAGCACCGCCAGGTTGCGTGTGAAGAACGGGCCGTGCGCGCCACTCAGGTTGAGCAGCATGCTGTCGCGCCCGGCAACCGGGATCACACGCAGATCGGTGATCAGCGGCGTGGTGGGGGTGGGCATGGGTGGATCCGCAGCGCGTCGAACAAGGTGGGAGTGCGCGCGCCCCAGACCGTCCGGCCCCGGGCACGCGCCATCAGGCGGTGCCGCTCAATCGACGCTGATCTTGCCGGTCTCGATCACCTGTTTCCAGCGCGCGAACTCCGTGGCCTGGAAGCGGGTGAACTGCTCCGGCGTGTTGGCGACGATCTCGAAGCCCTGGGCCACGAGCTTGGGCTTGACGTCGGGGTCGTTCAGCGCGGCGACCAGCGCGGCATGCAGCTTGGCCTTGATCTCCGGCGGCAAGCCGCGCGGCGCGGCCACGCCCTGCCACGAATACACATCGGCGCCCTTGACCCCCGACTCGCCAAGCGTCGGTACCTGCGGCAGCAGTGCCGAACGCTTGTCGCCGGTCACGGCCAACGCGCGCAGCCTGCCGGTGTGGATGTGCTGGATCACCGCGTTGATGTTCTGGAACGACGCGTCGACGACGCCGCCGAGCAGGTCGTTGACCGCCGGCGCGCCGCCCTTGTACGGCACGTGCACGCCGCTGGTGCCGGTCTGCTGCCAGAACAGCGCGGCGGTGAGGTGATCCGACGAGCCGATTCCCGACGATGCGAACGACAACTTGTCGGGCGTCTTCTTCGCCTGCGCGATCAGGTCGGCCACGCTCTTGAACGGTGAGGCCACCGGAACCACCAGCACGTTGGGCGCCTGCACCGCCACCGTCAGCAGGTCGAAATCCTTCAATGCGTCGTACGGCACGCTCTTGAGCAGATGCGGCGCGATCACGAACGGCCCGAGTGACGAGACGAACAAGGTGTAGCCGTCGGGCGCGGCGCGCTTGACCAGACCGGCGCCGATCGTGCCGGTCGCCCCGGCCTTGTTCTCGACGATGAAGGTGCCACCGAGCTTCTCCTGCAGCTTGGGTGCGAGCGTGCGCGCGATCACGTCGGTCGAGCCGACGGGCGGGAACGGCACGATGACGGTCACCGGCTTCTCGGGCCAGGCCTGCGCGTAGGCGGCGGCCGATGCGACCAGGCCCAGCGCGAGCGAGATAAGCAGCTTCTTCATGAGGTTGTCTCCGTTCGGGATGGCGTCACCGGGGACGCCGAGCTTCGAGAATGGTTGCCCAGCGGACTGGAATCAGGGGTCAAGATAGCGCTACCAATCTTCCGGCGAAATGGTAGCGCTACCGAATCAAAAGTCAACGCCAGCGAGATCAGTGAAAACCCGGGTCAGGCGCTATCGCGCTCGACGATGGAAAACCCGATGTCGATGATCCGCGGGTCGACCTTCCTTCCCTCGGCCCGATCGACGATGAAGCGCGCAGCCTGGCGGCCGATCGCCGTGCCGTCGATGCGCACGGTGCTCAACGCAGGGTTCAGGTCGGCGGCAAACTCGAGGTCACCAAAGCCGACGATCGCGAGTTGCTGCGGTACCTTGACGCCACCCGCCTGCGCCTCGGTCATGACGCCGAGCGCGAGCAGATCGGAGCTGCAGAACACCGCGTCGACATCGGGCGCAGACACCAGCAGTTCGGCGAGCGCGCTGCGGCCGCTCTTCAGCGTCGTCGGCGCCGGCACGTTGATGACACGCACGGCGCGCAGGCCCGCGGCTTCGGCGGCGGCCCGGAAGGCCTGTTCGCGCCGCTTCGAGCGCTCGTCGTCGCCGGCCACGACGGCGAGGCGGCGGCGGCCCCTGGCGTAGAGAAAATCGACCACCGCGCGCCCGACGTCCACGTGCGAGAACCCGACCAGCATGTCCAGCGGCGTCGGCGTCAGGTCCCAGGTCTCGACCACCGGGATACCTGCGGCCAGCAGGCGTTTGCGCCCCTCGGGCGAATGCATGATCCCGGTGAGCACGATGCCGTCCGGGCGGCGGCCGATGATGGCCTCGAGCAACGCGTCCTCGCGCGAATCGGCATAACCACTTTGACCGAGCATCAGCTGATAGCCTCGCTCGGCGAGCGCCGCCGTGAGCGACTGCACGGTCTCCAGGAACACCGGGCCGGACATGCTCGGCACGACCGCCGCAACCAGGCGGCTGCGCGCCGAGGCCAGGCCCCCGGCGAGCCGATTGGGAACATAGCCGGTGCGCGCGACGGCATCGAGCACCTTCTTCCGCAGCTCAGCCGACACCTGACCTGGCGTGTTCAACGCGCGCGAAGCGG
>JBDSBD010000081.1:0-5305 GCA_039921765.1 Burkholderiaceae bacterium | reverse complement strand
GCAGAACGCCGGCCGCAATAACAACGGCCACATCACGATCCGCCACAAGGGCGGTGGCCACAAGCATCATTACCGCGTGGTCGATTTCGTGCGCAACAAGGACGGCATCCCAGCCAAGGTCGAGCGTATCGAGTACGACCCGAACCGCACTGCTCACATTGCGCTGGTGTGCTACGCCGACGGCGAGCGTCGTTACATCATCGCGCCGCGCGGGCTCGACGTGGGCGCCACCTTGCTCTCCGGGGCCGAGGCGCCGATCAAGGCGGGTAACACGCTGCCGATCCGCAACATCCCGGTCGGCTCGATCATTCACGCGATCGAGATGTTGCCAGGCAAAGGCGCGCAGATGGTGCGCTCGGCCGGAACGTCGGCGACGCTGCTGGCGCGCGAAGGTGTCTACGCGCAGGTTCGCCTGCGCTCGGGCGAAGTTCGCAGGGTCCACATCGACTGCCGCGCCACGATCGGTGAGGTCTCGAACGAAGAACACAGCCTGCGCCAGTACGGCAAGGCCGGAGCCATCCGCTGGAAGGGTATTCGCCCGACGGTGCGAGGGGTCGCGATGAACCCGGTCGATCACCCGCACGGTGGTGGCGAAGGTCGAACCGGTTCAGGTCAGGTGCCTGTGTCGCCGTGGAACACGATGACCAAGGGCTACCGCACTCGCAGCAACAAGCGTACGCAGACGTTCATCGTTTCGCGTCGCAAGAAGTAAGGGGAACGGCGATGACTCGTTCACTCAAGAAAGGCCCGTTCGTCGATCACCACCTGCAAGCCAAGGTGGAGAAGGCGGCTGCCACGAAAGACAAGAAGCCGATCAAGACCTGGTCGCGCCGCTCGACGATCCTGCCTGATTTCATCGGCATCACGATCGCCGTGCACAACGGCAAGCAGCATGTGCCGGTCTACGTCACCGACCAGATGGTTGGCCACAAGCTCGGGGAGTTTGCGCTGACGCGCACCTTCAAGGGCCACCCGGCTGACAAGAAGGCCGCGAGAAAATAAGGGAACATGACGATGGAAACCAAATCGATCGTCCGTGGTGTGCGCTTGTCGGCCGACAAAGGTCGGCTGGTGGCTGACATGGTTCGTGGCCGCTCGGTGGCCCAGGCGCTCAACCTGCTGGCCTTCACGCCCAAGAAGGCTGCCGGCATCATCAAGAAGTGCCTGGAGTCTGCGATTGCAAACGCCGAGCACAACGACGGCGCTGACATCGACGAGCTCAGGATCACGTCGATCTACGTAGAGCAGGGCGCGATTCTGAAGCGGTTCTCCGCGCGCGCCAAGGGCCGCGGCAACAGCATCAGCAAGCCGACCGCGCACATCTACATCACCGTCGGCAACTGAGGCACAAGGCACGACCATGGGACAAAAGATTCATCCGATCGGCTTTCGCCTGCCCGTTACGCGCAACTGGGCTTCGCGGTGGTACGCGTCGAACAAGAACTTCGCGACGATGCTCGCCGAAGATCTGAGAGTTCGCGAGTACCTGAAGGCCAAGCTCAAGAACGCGGCAGTTTCGCGCATCCTGATCGAGCGCCCCGCCAAGAACGCCCGTATCACGATCTACTCGGCGCGTCCGGGTGTCGTGATCGGCAAGAAGGGCGAGGACATCGAGAACCTGAAGGCCGAGCTGACGCGTCGGCTCGGTGTGCCGGTGGCCGTGAACATCGAAGAGGTGCGCAAGCCCGAGGTCGATGCTCAACTGATCGCCGACAGCATCACGCAGCAGCTCGAGAAGCGCATCATGTTTCGACGCGCCATGAAGCGCGCGATGCAAAACGCCATGCGCCTGGGCGCGCAAGGTATCAAGTTGATGTCGTCGGGCCGCCTGAATGGCATCGAGATCGCGCGTTGCGAGTGGTACCGCGAAGGGCGTGTGCCACTTCACACTTTGAAGGCCGACATCGACTACGGCTTCTCGGAAGCCAAGACCACCTACGGGGTCATCGGCGTGAAGTGCTGGGTGTACCGTGTGGATCGTCTGGCCAACGGCGAATCGCCAGGCATCGTCACGCCTCCTGGCGCCGAAGACGATCGTCGCCAACGTCGTGGCCCACGCCCCGGTGGTCCGGGTGCGCCGGGTGGTCGTGGTGGTCGCTCGGGGAGCGGCGGGCCTGATCGTGGCGCGGCCGCACCTCGCCAGCAAGGCGTGGCACCCGCCACCGCAGCGGCAGCCACGGGCGCTCCGGCGTCGGCGGTTGACGCACCGAAGGGTCCGGCGGTGAAGCGCGTGCGCAAGGCGGCGACGCCTGCGGACGTCGAGCCCGGCAAGCCCGACGCCAAAGGAGAATAAGAATGCTGCAACCTGCACGCAGAAAATATCGCAAGGAACAAAAGGGCCGCAACACGGGCATCGCAACCCGTGGCGCGAGTGTGTCGTTTGGTGACTTTGGTCTGAAGGCCACCGAACGTGGCCGCATCACCGCACGCCAGATCGAGGCGGCTCGCCGCGCGATCTCGCGTCACGTGAAGCGCGGCGGACGCATCTGGATTCGTATTTTTCCCGACAAACCGATCTCGCAGAAGCCAGCCGAAGTCCGTATGGGCAACGGCAAGGGCAATCCCGAGTACTACGTTGCCGAGATCCAGCCTGGCAAGGTCTTGTACGAGATCAACGGTGTGCCTGAGGAACTGGCGCGTGAGGCGTTCACCTTGGCCTCGGCCAAGCTGCCGCTCAAGTGCACGTTCGTGGCGCGCCAGGTCGGCGCCTGAGGAGAGCATCGATGAAAGCGTCTGAACTCCGCACCAAGGATGTGGCCGGCCTCGAAAAAGAGGTCAGCGAACTGCTGAAGGCCCATTTCGGCCTGCGCATGCAAAAGGCCACGCAACAACTGAGCAATCACACCCAGCTGGGCAACACCCGTCGCGACATTGCTCGCGCCAAGACGGTGCTGGCCCAGAAGAAGAAAGAGGCCGCGAAATGAGCGAACACGCTGTATCCACGAGCGCCAACGCGGCTCCGGCCGTGGCGGCCACCCAGCCAGCCAAGAACACCCGCACCCTCGTCGGCAAGGTGGTGAGCGACAAGCGCTCCAAGACGATCACGGTGTTGATCGAGCGCCGTACCAAGCATGAGCTTTACGGCAAGATCGTTGCGAAGACGAGCAAGTACCACGCCCACGACGATAAGGACGAGTACAGGACCGGCGACGTCGTCGAGATCGCCGAAACCCGACCGATCTCGAAGACCAAGGCCTGGGTCGTCACCCGCCTGGTCCAGAAGGCCATCGTGGTCTAAGGTCGCCGTTGCCGACATGGCGGCCGGAGCGCTGGGATACTGGCGGCCGGCCGTTACTCATTCCAGATCACAAGGGAACTCAACATGGTGAAGATTGGCGACAGGCTGCCAGCTGGCAGTCTTTCGGAATATGTCGAAGTGGAGCGCAATGGTTGCTCGGTCGGTCCGAACCGTTTTGATGTTCAGAAGTTGGCTGCCGGCAAGAAGATCGCGATTTTTGGCCTGCCAGGAGCCTTCACACCCACCTGTTCGGCCAAGCATGTCCCGGGCTACGTTGATCAAGCGCAGGCACTGCATGCTGCGGGCGTCGATGAAATCTGGTGCGTCTCGGTCAACGACGCGTTCGTCATGGGAGCGTGGGGTCGCGAGCAGAAGGCGGCCGGCAAGGTGCGCATGATGGCCGACGGCAGTGCCGACTTCGCCAGAGCGACCGGGCTGACGCTGGATCTCTCTTCGAAGGGCATGGGTACGCGCTCGCAGCGCTATTCGATGCTTGTTGTCGACGGCGTCGTCAAGACGCTCAATGTCGAAGCACCTGGCAAGTTCGAGGTCAGCGACGCTGAAACGATGCTTGCGCAGGCGAGGAACACGCTCGCCTGACCGTGCCAGCGCAGTTTGCGGTGCCTGCAGGGGCGTTGCATACTTTTCTCGCGTTCGCGTTGACAGTCGAGCCCGAACCAAGTCATAATCTCAAGCTTCGCCGAGCTCACCAACGCGCCATCCAGTGGTGCACCAGCGAGATCGGCTCCGCCCAAACGGGGCGGCCGCTTTTTGGAGCGCCGCCACGACGGGCCCAAGACTGACCGCAACAACGCATCCATGGCGGGCATGGAGCGACCAGCGGGCCAAGTTGGGGACATGAACAAATGATTCAAATGCAGTCGCGGCTTGACGTCGCGGACAATACGGGCGCCAAGTCCGTCATGTGCATCAAGGTGCTGGGTGGCTCCAAACGCCGCTACGCCTCGATCGGTGACGTGATCAAGGTCAGCATCAAGGAAGCGGCGCCGCGTGGTCGCGTCAAGAAGGGCGAGGTCTACAGCGCCGTGGTCGTGCGCACCGCCAAGGGCGTGCGCCGCCAGGATGGCTCGCTGGTCAAGTTCGACGGCAACGCCGCGGTGCTGCTCAATGCCAAGCTCGAGCCGATCGGCACGCGCATCTTCGGGCCGGTGACGCGCGAATTGCGCACCGAGCGCTTCATGAAGATCGTGTCGCTCGCACCCGAAGTGCTTTGAGCGTCGGCTGAAGGAACAGTCATGAACAAGATTCGCAAAGGTGACCAGGTCATCGTGCTGACCGGCCGCGACAAAGGCAAGCGCGGTGCCGTGCTGCAGCGCGTGGACGAGGAGCGTCTCCTCGTGGAAGGTGTCAACGTCGTGAAGAAACACGTCAAGCCGAACCCGATGAAGGGGACGACTGGCGGGGTGGTCGACAAGACGATGTCCATCCATCAATCCAATGTCGCGATTTTCAATGGCGCGACCGGCAAGGCCGATCGTGTCGGCATCAAGCTGCTCGCAGATACGAAGACGAACAAGACCACGAAGGTCCGTGTCTTCAGGTCCAGTGGCGACGAGATCAAGGCCTGAGAGGCGGTCCATGGCTAAGCAACAACAAGCTACCCCCAAATCCGCGCCGCCAGCGGCGCGCCTGCAGACGATCTATCGCGAGACGATCGCGCCCGAACTGATCAAGAAGTTCGGCTACAAGTCGCCGATGCAGGTGCCGCGCATCTCCAAGATCACGCTCAACATTGGTGTGAGCGAGGCGGTATCCGACAAGAAGGTCATGGACCATGCCGTAAGCGATCTGACCAAGATCGCGGGGCAGAGGCCGGTCGTCACGAAATCGAAGAAGGCGATCGCCGGCTTCAAGATTCGCGACGGCGTGCCCATCGGCTGCATGGTCACCTTGCGCGGCGTGCAGATGTACGAATTCCTGGATCGGTTCGTGACGGTGGCGTTGCCCCGCGTGCGCGACTTCCGTGGGATCTCCTGGCGCGCCTTCGACGGTCGCGGCAATTACAACATCGGCGTCAAGGAACAGATCATTTTCCCGGAAGTCGAT
>JBDSBD010000080.1:0-5158 GCA_039921765.1 Burkholderiaceae bacterium | reverse complement strand
GACCAAGCGCGGGCTCGTGATCTTCGTCGGCGCTACCGGCTCAGGCAAGAGCACCTCGCTCGCGGCAATGGTCGACTACCGCAACGAGAACTCGTTCGGCCACATCATCACGATCGAAGACCCGGTGGAGTTCGTGCATCCACACAAGAACTGCATCTTCACGCAGCGCGAGGTCGGCATCGATACCGACGGCTGGGAGCTGGCGTTGAAGAACGCGCTGCGTCAGGCGCCCGACGTGATCCTGATGGGTGAGATCCGCGACCGCGAGACCATGGAGCACGCGGTCGCGTTCGCCGAGACCGGTCACCTGTGCATGGCCACCTTGCATGCCAACAGCGCGAACCAGGCGCTCGACCGCATCATCAACTTCTTCCCCGAGGAGCGGCGAACCCAGTTGTTGATGGACCTGTCGCTGAACATCAAGGCGCTGGTTTCGCAGCGCCTGCTGCCGCGCCAGGAAGGTCGCGGGCGGGTTGCGGCGGTCGAGATCATGCTCAACACCCCCCTGATCTCCGACCTGATCTTCAAGGGCGAGGTCGCCGAGATCAAGGAGATCATGAAGCGCTCGCGCGAGCTCGGGATGCAGACCTTCGACCAGTCCCTGTTCGACCTCTACGAGGGTGGCGCGGTGACGCTCGAAGACGCCTTGCGCAACGCCGACTCCGTCAACGACCTGCGGCTGCAGAT
Organism: Burkholderiaceae bacterium; assembly: GCA_039921765.1. GTDB lineage: Bacteria > Pseudomonadota > Gammaproteobacteria > Burkholderiales > Burkholderiaceae_C > JBDSBD01. Next base: position 4,471 of record JBDSBD010000080.1, on the reverse strand, counting down.
CAAGCTGCACAGCCAGCGTGCGCGCAAGTCCGACCTCGCGGCAGGGACCGAGCACCTGACGATCGTGTAGCCACCGACGCGCTTCGGTATATCCTTCAACGGCCTCGTTTCGAGGCCGTTTTCATTTCCTGGAGAGCCCCGCATGAGCAGCAAGACCTACGATCCGACGCCCGCACGTGATGTCGCCTTTCTCGGGCTCGGCGTGATGGGCTACCCGATGGCGGGGCACCTGGTGCGCGCCGGGCACCGGGTCACGGTCTACAACCGAACTGCTGTCAAGGCCACGCAATGGGTCACGGAGTTTGGGGGTGCGAGTGCGGCGACGCCCAGGGCTGCCGCGGCGGGCGCAGACATCGTGTTTGCGTGCCTTGGCAACGATGACGATCTGCGCGCTGTCGTGCAAGGCGCGAACGACGACGGGGCGTTGGCTGGCATGAAGGCGGGCGCGATCTTCGTCGATCACACCACCGCCTCGGCGGCGGTGGCGCGCGAGCTGAGTGCGGCGGCGCGCGCGCGCGGCCTGCAGTTCATCGACGCACCGGTGTCAGGCGGCAATGTCGGTGCGATCAACGGAGCGCTCACGGTGATGTGCGGTGGCGACGCCGCGGCATTTGCGGTCGTGCGCCCGGTGGCGATGGCGTTCGCCAGGGCCATGACCTTGCTGGGCGAGAGCGGTGCGGGGCAACTCGCGAAAATGGTGAACCAGACCGCGATCGCCGGGCTGGTGCAAGGCCTGTCGGAAGCGATCGCCTTCGGCGAGAAGGCCGGGCTGGACATGAAGGCCGTGCTCGAAGTGATCGGCAAGGGCGCGGCACAGAGCTGGCAGATGGACAACCGCGGGCCGACCATGATCGACGGCACGTTCGACTTCGGCTTCGCGGTCGACTGGATGCGCAAGGACCTGGGCCTCGTGCTCGACGAGGCCAAGCGCAACGGCGCACGATTGCCGGTGACGGCGCTGGTGGACCAGTTCTACGCTGACATCCAGGCCCAGCGCGGAAACCGGCTCGACACCTCGAGCCTGATCAAGCGCCTGCGCTGAGCCGCCGAAGCGGGGCGCTTACTGGGCGGCCGGCTTGGGTTTCAGGTCGGCCAGCTCGGCTTCGGTGACGAGCTCGAACACCCGCACCACTTTTTGCACGCCGCTCACACCGCGCGCCACGTCGGAGGCGCGCTTGGCCTCGCGTTCGGTGACGCGGCCCATCAGGTAGACGACGCCGCGTTCGGTGACGACCTTGAACGCGTGGGCCTGCAGGTCCTTCGCGTCGATCAGGCTGGCCTTGACCTTGCTCGTCAGCAGCGTGTCGTTCGAGCGGCTGGTGAGCGAGCTCGCGCCCGCGACGGCCAGCTCGTTGACGATCGAGTGCACGTTCTCGATGCGCGTGATGGCGGACTCGACCGCCGCCTTGTCGGCTTCGGTCGGCACCTCGCCGGTGACCAGCACCAGCCGGTTGAAGCTGGTGACGTTGACGTGGCCGCGGTCGCCCAGCACGCGGTTGACGACGTTGATGGCCTTGAGCTCGATGCCCTGGTCGTCGATCTGGGTACCCGAGCTGCGCCGGTCGGTGACGACCATCGCCGTGCCCAGCATGGCTCCGCCGATCAGGAGCGGCGCGCAGGCGCCAAGCAGCGTGGCGGCGGCGGCGGCGGCGACCAGCGCGCGCGCCAGCGAGAGGCTGCGTGGCGCGCGGTGGAGGGGGAGGCGGGGGGATGGGGTCGGTAGGGTCATGTGTTTTCCTGTTCACCCAAAAGCTGCAGATCAACCGCGTCGCACAGGCAGTGCAACACGAGCAGGTGCACTTCCTGGATGCGGGCGGTGCGTTCGTGCGGGACGCAGATGAGGACGTCGGTCTCAAGCAGCAGGTCACGCACCCTGCCGCCCTTGTGGCCGGTCAGCGCGACCACGACCATCTCCTTGGCGCGCGCAGCCTCGATGGCCGCGATCACGTTGTCGGAGTTGCCGCTGGTGCTGAAGACCAGCAGTACATCGCCGGGTGCGCCAAGCGCCTGCACCTGTTTGGCGAAGATGGCGTTGAAGTCGTAGTCGTTGCCGATCGCGGTCAGGATCGAGCTGTCGGTGGTGAGCGCCATCGCGGCCAGCCCTGGGCGCTCGCGCTCGAAGCGGCCGACGAATTCGGCCGCGAAATGCTGCGCGTCGGCGGCCGAGCCGCCGTTGCCGCAGGCCAAGACCTTGCCGCCCGCGGTGATGCAGCCGACCAGCGCGAGAACCGCATCGGCAATCGGCTTGGAAAGCACTTCGGCCGCAGCGTACTTCAGGTCCGCGCTGTCGAAGAACTGTTGCTGAATGCGTTGTTCGAGCATGGGCATGGATCATATGACACCGATGGGCCCCGGCGGTTCCTTCGTCTGCGCAATGCCCGGCCTTGAAACCCCGCGGGGAGGGTCGAGGCTGACTCGGCGCCGTGGTGCGCTGCGCCTCGGTGGCGGCGCGGTCCACCCCCAAGCGACCACCGCGGCGGTGCCGCCGACGTTCTCAGCCGGCGTCGAATGCCGCGCGCAACCATTCGATGCGCATGCCCTCGATCGCCACCACGTCGAAGCGGCACGGCGGCAGGCTGCGCTGGGTGCGCAGGAAGTGCTGGGCGGCGAACACCAGGCTGCGCTGCTTGGCGGCGCTGATGCTCGCGGCTGCGCCACCGTGCGCGGTGCCTGCGCGCGTGCGCACCTCGACGAACACGAGCGTGCCGTCGCGCTCGCGCAGGATCAGGTCGACCTCGCCGCCGCGCGCGTTCGGACCCTGTGCGACCCGATAATTGCGTTGCACCAGGGTCAGGCCCTGACTCTGGAGATGCGCCAAGGCGCGCGCCTCGCCGGCATCGCCGGCCTCTTTCCTCTTCGTCGCCATCGAGCCCGCAGTGACCACGATCCACGCTCCGTTGATGCAGCAAGCCGCCGCAAGCGCGGCCGGCGCCCAGCACTACCCGACCGGCGCACTGTACGTGGTGGCCACGCCGATCGGCAACCTGGCCGACATCACGCTGCGCGCGATCCACGTGCTCGCGCTGGTGGATGCGGTCGCTTGCGAAGACACGCGCCACAGCGCGCCGCTGCTGCGCCAGCTCGGCATTGAAGGCAAGGCGCTGATCGCGGTCCACGAGCACAACGAGCGCGAGGCTGCGGCCGGCGTGCTGCAGCGCCTGGCGCGCGGTGAACGCGTCGCCTATGTCAGCGATGCCGGCACGCCGGCGATCAGCGACCCGGGGGCGGCCCTGGTGGCGGCGGTGCAGACGGCGGGCTTTCGCGCCGTGCCGATCCCCGGGGTGAGCAGTGCGGTGGCGGCGCTCAGCGTGGCCGGTGACGCCGTCGGCGGGCCGTTCACCTTCATCGGGTTCTTGCCCATGCGCAGTGGCGAGCGCACGCTGGCGCTGAAACGCGTGGCGGCAAGTCCCCAGACGCAGTTGCTGTTCGAGGCGCCGCACCGGATCGAGGCGCTCGCTTCGGCGCTGGCCGAGGCCTGCGGTGCGCGTGCGCTGACGGTCTGCCGCGAGCTGACCAAGCAGTTCGAGACCGTGCACCGCCTGCCGGCCAACGAGTTGCCGGCCTGGCTTGCACTCGATGCGAACCGCAGCCGCGGCGAGTTCGTGCTGGTCGTGCATGCGCAGGCGCCTGCCACCGACGAGACCGGCGCGCTGGCCCATGACGCGGCGCTGCGCACCCTGCTCGCCGCGCTGACGCTCAAGCAGGCGGTCGCGCTCGCCGCCGAGCTGACCGGTGCGCCGCGCAATGCGTTGTACGAGCGCGCACTGGCGTTGAAGAACGCAGACACCGACGCCTAGCCGCCGCTTCGGACGATCGCCGGGCTTAGACCGTCGGCCCGTAGGGCCAAGCTGCGGTGCCGCGGGCGTTGGGGAGCGTGACTCCTACAATGCCCGGTCATCTCTTTTGGACGCCCGCCATGATCTCCCGCGAACCCACGATCGAGCGTCTGGCCATAGCGAGGGCGCTGCTGCTCGAGCCGTTCGGCCTGACCGATGCGACCCTTTCCAGGGCGCTCGCGGCCATCGCCACGCATCGCATCGACGACGCCGACCTGTACTTCCAGTACACGCGCAGCGAAGGCTGGAGCCTGGAGGAGGGCATCGTCAAGAGCGGTAGCTTCGGCATCGACCAGGGCGTGGGCGTGCGCGCGGTCGCTGGCGAGAAGACCGCGTTCGCGTATTCGGACGACATCTCCGAAGCTGCGCTGCTCGATGCCGCGGCGACGGTGCGCACCATCGCCGCGGCCGGCCAGAGCCGCCGGGTCAAGGTCGGCACCCGGCCCCAGGTGGCCGGTAGCCGCGTTCTCTACGCGCCGATGGACCCGATCGCCACGCTCGACAGCGCGCAGAAGGTGGCGCTGCTCGAGAAGGTCGAAAAGCTTGCGCGTGCCAAGGATCCGCGCGTCAAGCAGGTGATGGCCGGCCTGGCGGGCGAGTACGACGTGGTGATGGTGGCGCGCGCCGACGGCACC
>JBDSBD010000079.1:0-18611 GCA_039921765.1 Burkholderiaceae bacterium | reverse complement strand
CCGAGGATGCTGCGGCAGTGCTACTCGGTCGTTCATCGTGACAAGCAGCCGACTTCGGCACTGCTGCATTTCGTTGCGAACGTGAGCGCCGGCATCGACCCTCTCGACGCGGTCACCGGGCGCGCCGCGGCGCGGCGCGGCGTCTTGGCAGCCGGCAGGAGGGCGCGATGAATCGGCTCGTCGTGATGGGTGTCTCGGGCTGTGGCAAGTCGACCCTCGCGGCGGCGCTGGCGCAGGCGCTGCACTGCACGGCGATCGAAGGCGACGCGTATCACCTGCCCGCCAGCCAGGCCAAGATGCGCGCCGGCGAGCCGCTCACCGATGCCGACCGCGAGCCCTGGCTCGATCGCCTCGGCCAGCTCCTGGCCGCAGCTCCGGGCGATGCCGTGCTGAGTTGCTCGGCGCTCAAGCGCAGCTACCGCGACCGCCTGCGTGCCCGGGTGCCGCCGCTGCGCTTCGTGTTCATCGAGATCGACCCGGCGCTGGCGTTGCAGCGCGTCGCGGCGCGGCCCGGACACTTTTTCCCGGCCGCGCTGGTGGCCAGCCAGTTCGAGGCGCTGGAGTCACCGCTTGGCGAATCCGGGGTGCTGGGCGTGTCGGCCGCGCTGGCACTGCCCGAGCAGGTTGGCACGGCGCTGCGCTGGCTCGAGGCTGGCTGAACGGTGGCGAGCGGCCCGTCTGTGCGTGCGGCGCCGTTTTCGGGACAATCGCAACCATGAGCAAGGCCTTCACACGCGAGAGCGAGGGCGCCGATGACGACGACGATGTCGCCGCCAGCGCGCCGCTCGAGTTGCCCGCGGGCACCAAGAACTACCTGACGCCGGCGGGTTACGCGCAGCTGCGCGCCGAGTTGCTGGCGCTGCTCGACGTGGAGCGGCCCAAGGTGGTGGAGGTCGTCTCATGGGCGGCCAAGAACGGTGACCGCTCCGAGAACGGTGACTACCTGTACGGCAAGAAGCGGCTGCGCGAGATCGACCGGCGCATTCGTTTCCTGACCCGCCGCCTCGACATCGCCGAGGTGGCCGACCCGGCGCAGCACTTTGGTGGCGACCAGGTGTTCTTCGGCGCGACCGTGACCTACGCGAATCCCCGCGGCGAAGAACGCACCGTGACGATCAAGGGGGTCGACGAAGCCGACAGCCTCAACGGCGAGGTGAGTTGGGTCTCGCCGATCGCGCGCGCGCTGCTGAAGGCCCGGGTTGGCGACGAGGTGCAGCTGATGACGCCGGGCGGGCTGGAGCAGATCGAGGTGCTGGGCGTGCGCTACCCGGCGCCCGGAGTCGATTCGGCGTAGCGGCGTGCCCGAATGCGGTGGCGCCACGCCCGGCGGCCCGGTTCAGGGCTTGACGCGCGTGACTCTCAGCACTGCCGCCGAACGCTTGAGGGTGCGCATCACGTCGGCCAGGTGGAGTCGGTCGCGCACGCTCACGCGCAGCTCCAGCTCGAGGGTCTCGGCGGCGGAATCGTTGCCCATGTCGATGTGGGTGATGTCGGCCTCGGCCTCGCTCACCGCCTGGGCCACCTGGGCCAGCACGCCCTTGCCGTTGCGCACCAGCAGGCCGACACCGGTCTCGAACGCGCGCGTCGGTTGCTCGGCCCATTCCACGCCCATCCAGTGTTCGCGGTCACGCTCGAACAGGCGCTTGCCGACGCTGCAATCGGCCGTGTGAACCACCAGCCCTTCGCCGCGGCCCAGGTAGCCGGCGAGCGCGTCGCCCGGGATCGGCCGGCAACAGGTGGCAAGCTGCACCGAAGTGCCCTGGCTGCCGTCGATCAGCACCATGCCCTGGATCGGCGTCGCGTCATCGATGGCGTAGCGGCCCATCGTCAAGGTCAGCGCGTCGGGCTTCATGCCGGCTCCGACCATCAACCGCGCAAGCCGGGTCGCAACGATGGTGGCGATCTTGCGCCCCAGGCCGATCTCGGTGAACAGCTCTGCGCGGTTCTTGCTGCCGCTCCAGCGCGTGAGCTGCTGCCACAGCGCGGTGCCGGCCTCGTCGGTGCCGGGCAACTGCAAGCCCTCGGCGCGCAAGGCCTGCGCGAGCATCTTCTCGCCCAGATCCTGCGACTCCTCCTGCCCCATGGTCTTGAGGTAGTGGCGGATCTTGGAGCGCGCGCGACCGGTGCGCACGTAGTTCAGCCAGGCCGGATTGGGGCGCGCGGAAGGCGCCCCGATGATCTCGACCGCGTCGCCGCTGTGCAGTTCGGTGCGCAGCGAGACCGGTTCGCCGTTGACGCGTGCGGCCACGCAGTGGTCGCCGACGTCGGTGTGAATTGCATACGCAAAATCGACCGGCGTGGCCCCGCGCGGCAGCGCGAGGATCTTCGACATCGGCGTGAACACGTACACCGCGTCGGGAAACAGGTCGATCTTGACGTGCTCGAGAAACTCGCTGGCGTCGCGCGTGTCGTCCTGGATGTCGACCAGCGATTGCAGCCACATTGCGCCCAGGTGCTGGGCCTCCTGGGCCTGCGCGCCGCCGCTCTTGTAGAGCCAGTGCGCGGCGATGCCGGTTTCGGCGACTGCGTGCATCTGCTCGGTGCGGATCTGGAACTCCACCGCGGTGCCCAGCGGGCTCACCAGCGTGGTGTGCAGCGACTGATAGCCGTTGACCTTCGGGATCGCGATGTAGTCCTTGAAGCGACCCGGCAGCGGCTTGTACAACTGGTGCAGCACGCCGATTGCGACATAGCATTCCGACAGCGAAGCCACGACGATGCGAAAGCCGAAGATGTCGTTGACCTGCGCGAAGCTCAGGCGCTTCTCGCGCATCTTGTTGTAGATCGAGTACAGGGTCTTCTCGCGCCCGAACACCTGGATGCCGATCTTGGCCTGGTCGAAGGCCTTTTCGACGTCGCGCTGGATGCGTTCGACGATGTCGCGTCGGTAGCCGCGCGCCTTCTTCACCGCCTTGGACAGCGCGGCATGACGCCAGGGCCGCAGGTGCTGGAACGAGAGCTCCTGGAGCTCGCGATAGGTCTGGTTCAGGCCCAGCCGGTGCGCGATCGGGGCGTAGATCTCGAGCGTTTCGCCGGCAATGCGGGTGCGCTTCTCGGGCACCAACGCGGCCATCGTGCGCATGTTGTGCAGGCGGTCCGCGAGCTTGATCAGGATCACGCGCACATCGCGCGCCATCGCCAGCAGCATCTTGCGGAACGACTCGGCCTGCGATTCCTCGCGCGTCGAGAACTGCAGCTTGTCGAGCTTGGTCAGTCCGTCGACCAGTTCGGCCACGGGCGCGCCGAAGCGCTCGATCAACTCGGTCTTGGTGACGCCACAGTCTTCCATCGCGTCGTGCATCAGCGCGGCCATGATGGCCTGCGCATCGAGCTTCCACGCGGCACACAGCCCGGCCACCGCGATCGGGTGCGTGATGTAGGGCTCGCCGCTGGCGCGAAACTGCCCGAGGTGGGCTTCGTCGGCGAAACGATAGGCTTCGCGCACCCGCTTGATGTCGGCGGCGTCGAGGTAGTCGAGCTTGTGCGTGAGTGCTGCGAAGGAGGCGGCGGCGGCGGCGGCGTCGGCTGCAGCCATCGGAGCCACGGCCAACGGCGCGCCGGCGCGCGAATTCACGGCGGCGGGTTCCTTCATCGCATTCGATGTTCGCGGGCCCATGCCCGAATCTAACGTGGATTGATCACGTTCGCCGGGGTACGGTTACCGCGTTCCCGGCCCAGCGGCTCGAGGCGAGCCGCGAAACTCGGGTCAGATCGGAACCTTGCGCAGCATCTCCAGGCCGATCTCGCCGGCGGCGATCTCGCGCAAGGCGGTCACGCCGGGCTTGTTCTTGGTCTCGATCTTCGGCGCGTGGCCCTGGCTCAGCATGCGCGCACGGTAGGTGGCGGCGAGCACGAGTTGAAAGCGATTCGGGATCTTCAGCAGGCAGTCTTCAACGGTGATACGGGCCATGGTGGCGATGCTCCGAAAGCGGGTGGTGGCACTCAGTCGAGCGCGAGCGCGGCGAACACGGCGGGCCGGTCCCTGCGCAATGCGGCGTACTTCAGACGCTGCGAGTGAACGATCGCCTTCAGGTCGAAGAGCGCCGTTTCGAACAAGCCATTGATTATAACGAAGTCGAAGTGCCGGGCCTGCGACACCTCGATGCGTGCGTTGTCCATGCGCCGCTCGATCGCCTTGGGCCGGTCCTCGCCGCGCCGGTGCAGACGCTCCAGCAGCTCTTCCCAGCTCGGCGGAAGGATGAAGATCAGGACCGCGTTGGGAAACAGCTGCTTGATCTGCAGTGCGCCCTGCCAGTCGATCTCGGGCACGACATCGAGCCCGCCGGTGAGGCGCTCTTCGATGGCGGCGCGCGAGGTGCCGTACAGATGGCCGTGCACCTCGGCCCACTCGAAGAACTCGCCGCGCTCGGCCATCGCGCCGAACGCCGTCGCGTCGATGAAGTGATACTCGCGCCCGTTCTGCTCCTGGCCGCGCGGTGCGCGCGTGGTGTGCGAGATGGCCACCATCAGACGCGAGTCGACCTGCAGCAACGCGCTGACCAGGCTGGATTTGCCAGCCCCGCTCGGTGCAGCAACGACGAAGAGATTGCCCGGGTAGTTGGCGTGGGTCATGGTGGCGAGGGGGGTAGGGTGGGATGGTCTCGATCCGGTTTCGCGTTCAAGTATCGCTGCTTCGGGTCGCGCGGGCTGCCACCGGCGCCCAGGCATCGGCAGGACTGGCGCCGGCGCGAGGCTGCACCACAGGCCCCGTGGATACAGGCCTTTCTTCAGCAAGCGCGAGGCGACCATGACCACGATGTTGGCGATATCGACGACCGGGCGAAAGTGGCTGCGCCGCGCGTGGTCCGGGTAGCGGCCGGGAATGGCGACGGCCAGCGTCGGGTGGCCCCGGTGGGCAGCCTCGATCAGGATTTCGCTCTCGAAGGTGAAGCGGCTTCCTTGCACTCCGCCACCGGTGGCGATCGCCATCACGGCGTCGGAGTAGACGCGAAAGCCCGACTGCGAGTCGGCGATCGGGTGCCCCGCGGCCCACGAAATCCAGAAGCAGGCGAAGCGATTGGCGTGGTAGCGGGCCCGCGGGAAATTGGCCTTGTCATGCAGCCTTGCGCCGATCACGAGGCGGTCCGGGTGGTCGTGCCATGCGGCCAGCAATCCGGGCGCATCGGCGGGGTTGTGCTGGCCGTCCCCATCGATCGTCACGACACACGTCGCGTCATTGGCCCGCGCGTGCTCGAACGCGCTGCGCAGGCTGGCTGCCTTGCCCCGATTGGCGGGGTGCTGCAGCAGCGTGATCGGCAGTCCCGCCAGCGCGGCGACGGTGCCGTCGGTGCAGCCGTCGTCGACGACCATCACGCGTGGGCACAGCGCCAGGGCCGCCAGCGCGAGGTCGCGAATCGTGCGCTCCTCGTTGTACGCGGGAATCGCGATCCACACACCGTCCCAGGCAGACCTGTCCGCGTCTGGCGCAAACAAGGGAGTGCGCTCAGGCGTGGCCTGGCTCGGGGCGTGCGGGTCGACAGGGCGTGTCATGGCTGAAACGCGACCAGCAATCGCCCTCGCGCCAGACAGGCGCGCCGGTTGGAGACTTCAAAGGCGTACTGGCAAGCCGTGTCGATCCGACCGAGCAGCTCGGCCCGGATGGTGAGCGGGCCGTCGGCCGCGCCCGGGCCGATGGTCGACAACTCGACGTCGGTGAGCTTGGCCAGCAGGCCGGCCCGCGGTGCGGCGGTGGCGTCGAGCAGCGCGCCGTGCACGGCGGCGGCCTGCGCCGCGTACTCGACCGCTGCGATGGCAGGCACGCCCTGGGCGCCGGCCAGGGGGTGGGCGGCGGTGGGAGCCTCCGCGCTGCACAGGATCGTGGTTGCGTCCCAGCGCTGTACCGAACCCAGCAGGCACATCTCTCCCGCATGCGGGATGCGGCCCTCGATCTCGGCACGGTTCAGCATGCCGCGGTCTCGCTCGAACGCTCGAGCCGAAGCAGCTGCGCGCCGAGTCGCATTTCGCAGGCCGGATGATCCTGCGTGTCGCCGAGCAAGGCCAGCGCCACCAGCCCGAGGGCGCTGCTGTTGGCGGCCCAGGCCGCGGGCAGCCAGGCGGGCAGCGCAAGCTCGACCTGCGCAACAACCCCGGCCGCGGCGTCTGCGGGCGCGGCCGAGTGCAGGCTCAAGCTGAAGGCGGCAAGCGGGGCGTGGCCCGAGGCGGGCGCGTTGCCGGACGCGATGATCCACGCGGTCGCCGTGGCGTGCTTCAGCGGCAGCAACTCGTGCAGCGGTCCGGTCACGGGCGGGTCGTAGGCCAGCAACAGCACCGGCTGGCCGCTGGTGCAAGCTTCGCTCGCCGCGCACAGAAGGCCGCTTGCAAAACTCTCTGCCCCCAGGCTCACGCTGGTGGCCGATTGGCGATTCTGGTAGCCGATCGACAAATAGCCCGACGGTGCGTTGTGGACCGAGTTGTGAAACAGCAGCGGCGAGACCAGCCGCGTGGTGGTGAGCGCCTCCAGCATCTGCTGGCAGACCTCGCCGGTGCCTTCGTCCGAGGCGAACACCAGGCGCAGCGCGTCGGCCGGAAACGGGCTCGCCTTCAAGGCCTGCGCGGCGCACGCCATCGTCAGACGCACGACCTGGCTGGCGCGCCGGCGTTCGTTGGCTGGCAGGGCCTCGGGGCTCGGCAGGTCCGACGCGGCGGCGGCGGGCGGCGCGCAGCCGGTGCGTTGCAACTCCAGCAGCCCGGCCAGCGACGTGATGCCGGGCGCGAGCACGCCGGCCGCGTAGAGATTGAATCGGAGCGTCACGTCAGGCCTCGTGGGACGAATCGAGTGGACGAGTCCCGACCCGGAGCCATGCGGCAGACGCGCAAGCGGTCCTATCCATCCGCCCGTCCGAAGATCAGCGAGCAGTTGCTGCCGCCGAATCCAAAATTGTTGCTCATCGCGTGGTGCAGATGCGTGCTGCGCGGTTGCGTCACCGCATCAATGGCGAGATCGGACGCCAGCTCGCGCAGGTTGGCCGAAGGCGGCAGGACCTGCTGCTCGAGGGCCTGGATCGCGACGATGGCTTCGGTGATGCCCGCCGCACCGAGCGTGTGGCCGGTGACGCACTTGGTGGACGACACCGGCACCGCGCACGCGCCGAACACGGCGCAGGTGGCCATGGCCTCGGCCCGGTCGTTGGCGAGTGTGGCGGTGCCATGGGCGTTGACATAGCCGATGTCGCGGGCCGTGAGCCCTGCAGCCGCCAGTGCGCCGCGCATTGCGCTCTGCGCGCCCCGGCCCTCGGGGTGCGGGGTCGACATGTGCCAGGCGTCGCTGGACTCGCCGCCGCCCACGAAGTTGATGGGGGCGGGTTGCCGGTCGAGCAACACGAAGCCCGCCGCTTCGCCGATGGAGATGCCGTCCCGGGCCGCGTCGAACGGTCGACACGCGTTGCTTGCGAGCAGTTGCAGCGCATTGAAGCCGTGCAGCGTCGACAGGCACAGGCTGTCCGCACCACCGACCACGGCCGCATCGACGAGGCCGCACTCGATCCAGCGCTGCGCGGTCAGGAAGACCTTGGAGCTCGACGAGCACGCGGTCGAGATGGCGACCATCGGCCCCCGAAGTGCGAGCACCTCGGCGCTGAAGCGGCACAGGGCATCGAGCGAGTGGCTGCGCCGGTAGTCGAAATCAGCGGGCCAGTGGCCGTCTTCGCGCCGACGCTGGTACGCCAGTTCGGTGCTGCGAATCCCGGCCGTGCTCGAGCCCAGCACCACGCCGACCCGGTCGGCGCCATGGCGCGCGACCGCGCCCGCCACGGCTTGTCGGAAGCCGTTGCGCTGCAGGGCCATCCAGGCCAGGCGGTGGCTGCGGCAATCCCACACCGTCAGCTCGGCCGGCAGCGGCGTCGTGTCGACGCCCGCGACTTCGCCGACCCAGCAGGGCAGGTCGCACCAGGTCAGGGCATTGGGTTTCAACCCCGATCGGCCCGAGGCGATCGCATGCCAGGAGTCGGTGTTGTCGACTCCCGCAGCGTGCACGGTGCTGTAGCCTGCGATTCCTAACACGTTGAGCTCCTGAATCTCACGAGGGACGCGGCGCGACGTGTCGGACAGCGGAGGTCAGCTGGCGGCGCTGCATTCGACCAGGGTGTGATAGTCGCCGACGCCATCGGTCAAGCGGGTGACCGTGAAGCCGGCATCGTGCAGCAAGGCGAGGAAGACTTTCGAGTCGTACATCTGGCTGTTGCCGTTGGCCACGCAGCTGAAGTAAAGCGAGGTCTGTTGCAGACTGAACGCCGCGGCTTCGAAGCGCTGGCGATCCCAGAACAGCTCCAGAATCCACAGCCGCCCGCCCTGCGGCAAGGCCGCGCGCACCTTGATCAGGACGGCGACGATCTGCTCCTGCGAGAAACAATCCAGCAGCTGGCTCATCCAGATCAGCGGATAACCGGGCGGCAGGCTCGCAGCAGGGTCGAGCAGGTCGGTCGGATGGCAGCGCACGCGCGTCATCAGGCCCGCAGCCTGCAGGTTTGCGCGCGCCGCGTCGAGCTGGATCGCAAGATCGACCAGCCCGACCGTGCAGCCAGGCATGCGCTCCAGGCACAGGCGCGCCCATTTGCCGGTGTTGCAACCGATGTCGAGCAAGCTGGCCGGCGGATCGACGGCGAGGCGCTCGCACACCGCGGGAAACGCCTGGTCGGAGTAGAAGTGATCGAAGGCGAACCAGCTGCGCCGCGCCGGCTCCGGCAATACCGACAGGCCTTCGTACAACGTGGCCCAGGGGCCGAGTGTCCTGAGTCCGGCGGGCCGGCCTTCGCACAGGGACTGATCCAGATGCGCCGCGGCCTGGTAGCAGACGTCACGCGTGAAGTCGAAGTTGACGCGCGTCATCTCGTCCTCCAGAAGGAAGCGCCCGAGCTTGCCGAGGTGAAAACGCTCGTCGCGCCGCCACACGATGTGCAGGCCCAGGCCGGCTTCGAGCAACACCCGTGTGGCATAGACCGACAGGCCCGTTGTTGCGGCGACCTCCTCGATGGGCAGGCCTTGGGGAACGGCCTCGGCCAGCGCGGCCAGTACGCCACGATCGCGCATCACCGAGGTCGCCTGGAAGGCGAGCGGCCCGAACGCCAGTTGTTGCGCGGCCGTGATCGCCTGGAGTGCGGTCAATGGATCCCTGTCGAACCGGGTGCTCCCCGGGGTCGGGGTGTCGGTGCCTGGGGCTTCGCTCGCGCCCGGCCGCACGCCGGCACGCGCTTCGACCGGTGCCGCGGACCCGGTGGAGACATGGGGTGGAATCGGCATCAGGGGCGGGCCCAGTAAGGATAGAAGTTGAACCAGTTCTTCGGCGTGCGCCGTGCGCGCTGTTCGAGCAGGGACGCGTAGCGGTCCACCACCGGTTGCAGCGCGGCGCCCCGACTGGCAGGCGGCGCGGCGGCGCCAAATTCGACGAACTCGATGCGGTAGTTTGCGCCTCCCTCGTACAGGCCGAAACACATGAGGACCGCCGCGCCGGCGCGCGCCGCCAGAACGTGCGGGCCGATCGGGAACGCGGCCGGCTGGCCGAAGAAGTCGCTTTGCAGATGGGACGCACCCCCTGTGCGATCGGCCAGCGCGGCGACAATGCCACCCCCCTCGAGCACCTCGTAGGCGCGCAGGAAACTGTCGGGCCGGCCGAGCGCAATGATTCGCAGCTTGCTGTCATCGATGCCGGCCAGGCCGCGCAACCGCGCACGCGGGTCGTGGTTCATCAGCACGGTGATCGGCCGATTGTTCAGGGCCTGATTGGCCAGCATCAGCAGGTCGAAACTGCCAAGATGCGAGCCCAGCAGCACGCAGCCCTTGCCGGCGTTCAATGCGTCTCGCACCAGCGCGTCGCCTTCGACGGTCACATGGAAGCGCTCGAACTCGCCGCTGGCCATGTAGACGCGGTCGAGCAAGGTGGTGGCGAACCAGCGCAGGTGCGCGAACACATCGGTCCATGACGCAGGTCGGTCCTGCGCCGCGCTCAGGAACTCACGTGAGGCGCGTCGCGCGGTGGCGTCGGTGATCAGGAAGTAGAGTACGGCCGGGTACAGCAAGACACGGCAGAACGGCCGGCCCACCGAGCGTGCAAGCCAGACGATGAGGCGAATGAGCCCGGCGCTGCCACGCTCGGCCTTGGATTTCCAGAGCTCCGTCATGGCGCAGCCCTGGATGAGTCGGCGAGCACCACGCTGCCATGGGCCAGCAGCACGTCCGCGTCGTCGCGCAGCGTCGTGACGGAAAACCTGACGCGTCGGCCATCGGTGTCGAAGGCGACCTGCGCCGTCTCGCCCGGCAACAGCGGCGCCGTGAACTTGACCTGTTCCAGCACGGTCACCGGGCGACCCAGCGCCGAAGCCAAGTGCGTGAGCACCTGGTCCAGCAGCAGCACGCCGGGCACGATCGGTCGCCCCGGAAAATGCCCGGGCAACGCCGGGTGATCATTCGCCACGCTGAAACGGAACCCGGTCGGTGGCGATGGTCTGCGCGCCGCGGCCTGCCACTGCGCAAACACCCGATCGAGTGCCTGGCGCGGCAGCTTGCCATTGTCACTGCGTGGCAGGCGCTCGACATGAATCAGGGTCCGGGGCAGGAACACCGGATCGATCCGCGCGCGCAACCACCGGTCCATGGCAGCGCGGTCCAGAGCGGGGCCCGAATGAATCAGGCACAGCCGCGTGGTCGGCTCGCCCGTGGTGGGCAGGTAGAACACGCCGTCTTCCAGGCCAGGCAACTCCTGCAACAGCAGATTGAGGCCAGCCAGCGAGGCTCTGCGCCCCGCGATCTTGATCAGGTCGGCTTGTCGGCCGAGCAGTGTGAAGCGCCCGCTCGCGTCGATGTCGAGCTGGTCGAGAAGCGTCACCGGTGACGCGAAATGCGATCCCCGTGCCTGGGTGGCCGTGTCGGTCGACTCGAGCCTCACGCCACGCACCGGGCTCCAGCGCGCGTCGTGCGCGGTTCGGCGCATCGCCAGCACACCGGTTTCGGTTGAACCGTAGATCTCGAGCACGGGGGCGCTGACGAGGTCTTCGGTCTGCCGCGCCAGGATCTGGGCCAAGGGCATCGTCGAGGCAATGACGGCGCTGCAGTTCGGCAACGCGTCGCCCGACTGAACGAGGCTGCGCAAGTGCAGCGGCGTTGCGATCCACGCACTCGGCGGCGAAGCCGCAAACGCAGCCCTCACATCGGCCGGCAACAATGGCCGGCCCTCGAGCACCGGAATGGCGTGCATCAGCGGCAGCATGACCGAGCTCTCGAGGCCGAACATGTGCTGGGGCGGCACGCTGCAGACGATGCGCTGGATCGCGCGCAGGCCACCGTCGATGTCATCCGTCAGGCGCGCGCCGAGCGCCCACGCGCCAGCGGTCAGATGCCGCAGCGACTTCGGCTGAGGCACCGGTGCGCCGCTGCTCCCCGAGGTGTAGAGCAGCACCGCGGTGTCGTCCCACGCGGGCTGCCACGCCAGCTCGTCGGCCGCAGCGTACGCGGGCTCCCATTCGGGTCGGCAGGCGATGCAGGGGACCGTGTGCCCGGAGTGCGCCTGCAGGGCCACGGGGTCGTCGACCACGGTCACCGGTCGAGTCCCTGTCGCCAGCACCGCCGCAAGCTCGGCCGCACCGCCCGACGGCGGGAGGATCAGCAAACACCGGTTGCGCAAGGCCGCCAGCCAGGTGACCAGAAAGCTCAGACGCGAATTGCACAGGTTGCACACCGCGGATGCATCGCCAAGTTGGCGAGACAAGGCGAGGGAGGCCTGGTGGATCTGGCGCCACGTCCAGGTCTGTGTCGCGCCGACCACGGCCGGCGTGTCCAGATGGGACGCGGCGGCCATCAACGGCGAGTCAAGCAACTCCGCCATCGAGTTCATCGGGACGCGCCGCAACGGTGCACCTGTGCAGCCCGGCATGGCGGGCGCGATCGCGAGCCGCTCAACGGCGGGTGCGCCAGATGCTCCACGTGTCGCGAAGCTGATGCATCAGGCCGGGAAAGTTCTCGCCGGGAAAGAGTCGCGCACGCACCCGATGTTCGCCCACGAACAGCACGACGGTGCCGCCCCAGACGGCGAGACTCACGCGCGCATAGCCCAGGTGGGCCATCGCGGCGAGGCCGGCCGCGACGACAAAATAGACGCACCAGATCACGGTCAGGCGGCGCGCGTAGCGACACAGTGGCGCGGGCAGCGCCGGGTTGCTGTGGCGCGCGATGCGCTCGATCAATGGCATGGCGCCGGCGCGCAGGGTCCGGCCGAAAAGGAACGCCAGCCACAGCAGAATCAGCGGCGGCAGGAAACGCAGGCCTTCCCGGGCCAGCGACGCGAACAAATCGAGCAAGGGCCTCAGCTGCGCTCAGCCCGGGCCGCGCCCACGTGCGCGGCGAGGCATTGCAACGACGAGAATATCGCCTCGTTGCGCGGATCGTCGGCCTTGAGCTTGACGCCATAACGTTGCTGGATGACAAGCGAAATCTCCAACATATCCAGCGAGTCGAGCCCCAGTCCGTCGCCAAAGAGCGGCGCCGTCAGGTCGATCTGATCGGCTTCGACGCCTTCCAGATTCAACGACTCGACCACGAGTGTCGCCATCTCGCGCGCGGACACCGTGCCCAGGTCTGCTCTAGCCATGTGTCAAGACCGGGTCAGCCGGGAACGCGGCAAGGTACGAAATGACACGCATGAACATTCTTCCAGTTGAGCCGTCGGCCAGCGGCAAGGAGTCAGCAACCGCGGTTGCCAGACGGGCGTGAAAACAGGGCGCAGCGAGTGTAGCGGAGCCGGGCTTTCCATCGTTCCACCCATGGCATCGAAAGGTCCCGAGACCCTGCTCGGGGTTCTGCAACCGAACTTCGAGTGGAGCGCCAAGTGCCTGTCGCACTTGCAGATCTACGTCACCGGCCGCAAGACACTCCGTAACAATCCTCACAAAGCCTTCCGACAGCGCTGCTGTCCTGTAGAGACTTCCAGCGCAAGCCTGTGCCGCGCACAGACTTTATCGCACGGGTCGGCATCCATGCAGGTGCCTGGTGGACGAGGCGCCGAGCCGGCAGATTCATTGACCAGGCCGTTGACCCACCGGCGGCAAGGCAAGGCAGGCCAAGACCCGTAAGACAGGACCCATCGACGCAGCGCGCGAGGGTGAGCCGTCGGCGTGATTGCTGACGAGATCAAGGCGCGGCGTTTGCCCGAGCCTGATCGCGTCGCCAGAGGGGCTCGCCGGGCAGCGGGCGGACTGACGATGGTCGGGCGCGCGAGCGAGCGCTGAGGTTCGCCAGCGTGCGGTGATGCGAGTGCGGCGGCGCGCTCCTTCGCGAGAAGATCGGTGTGGGTCGATGACGCCGTGACTGATGCCTCGACCTCCCGGGGCGATGAATGACAACGAGAATTCAACGCAACGGGACCGGCCTTGTTCGTCGCTGCGGACCCTCCTGTCCGCCGCTGCGCGAACACTCGCAGCATTGCTGCCAGGCGCGCGGTGCCGCCAAAGCGCGCACACAATGCTGACCCGACAAGCTCCTTGCAACGGAAACGCCACCATGCCCCACATGCTGCTCATCGTCGAACCCATCGGTCAGCGCGAAGCACGCGGTGTCGAAGGCGGCAAGCTCGCCTACCAGCAGATGCTCGACTTCACCGAGGAACTGAAGCGCGCCGGCGTGCTGATGGCCACGAGTTCCTTGGCCACCGCGGCGACGCGGCTGCAACAGCCCCAGGGGAAGGCGGCGCGCGTGCTCGATGGCCCGTTCGCAGAGGCCAAGGAGATGATCGGTGGATTCTTCCTGCTCGACGTGACAACCAGGGAAGATGCGCTGGCCTGGGCCGCGCGCTGCCCCGCGGCGGCCTGGGCAACGGTCGAGGTGCGCGAGACCGGCCCCTGCTTCCTCTGAGGATCGGTCGTTTTCCGAAAAACTGGCCGGGCTTGTCGAATTCGGCAACCACTGTTCGTCGTGGTGATGAAAGGAGCAAGCCATCATGCGTTTCATGATCATCATCAAGGCCAGTGTCGACACCGAGGCCGGCGTCATGCCACCGGCTTCGCTGCTCGCCGAAATGGGCGCCTTCCACGAAGAGCTCGCGCGCGCTGGCGTGCTGCTCGACGGCGCGGGGCTCAGGGCCAGCGTGCACGGCTGGCGCGTCGCCATCGGCGCCGATGGCCAGCGCCGCATTCTCGACGGTCCGTTTGCCCAGGCCCAGGAATTGATCGCCGGCTACACGCTGATCCAGGTGCGCTCCCGTGACGAAGCCATGGAATGGTCGCGCCGCTACCCCAACCCGACGCTGCGCGGCAGCGCCTGCGAAATCGAAGTGCGGCAGTTGTTCGAGGCCGAAGACTTCGCGCCCGAGGCCAGCTGAGAGCTCCGAATCGGCCTGCAAACCTCAAGGTGGTGGCCGAGCAACCCCTGAAAGGACGTCTGATATGCACACTCAGATCTTCGTCAACCTGCCGATCGCCGACATGGCGAAGTCACAGGCTTTCTTCAAGGCCCTGGGTTACGCGTTCGACCCGGACTTCACCAACGACCAGGGCGCCGCCCTCGTGCTTGGCGAAAACCTGTTTGCGATGCTGCTGGTGCATGACTTCTTCAAGACCTTCACCGGCAAGGCGGTGGCCGATGCGACGAAGAGCACCGAGGTGCTGGTCTGCCTCGCCTGCGAAAGTCGCGAGCAGGTCGATGCGCTGGTCGCCAAAGCCGTGGCCGCCGGCGGCTCGGCGCCGCGCGAAGCCAAGGATCACGGCTTCATGTACGCCCACGGCTTCGAAGATCTCGACGGCCACATCTGGGAGCTGGTGCACATGGCAGGCATGCCACCAAAGGAGTAGGCACCATGTTCAAACTTGCAAACAAGATCACGCCCTTCCTCTGGTACGACAACCAGGCCGGCGACGCGGCCGCGCTCTACATCAGGCTCTTCGGCAATGGCCGCATCGTGCACACGCAACGCTGGGGCGAAGGCACGCCGTATCAGGCGGGCAGCGTGATGGCCGTGAGCTTCGAGCTTCACGGCCAGCCGCTGATCGCCTTCAACGGGGGCCCGCACTTCAAGCTCAACGAAGCGGCGTCGCTGTTCGTGCAGTGCGACGATCAGGTCGAGGTGGACCGGCTCTGGGATGGCCTCATCGCCGACGGCGGCGCGCCCAGCCAATGTGGCTGGTTGAAGGACCGCTTCGGCCTGTCGTGGCAGATCGTGCCCAAAGCTCACATGCAGATGATGAGCAGCGGCGACGGCGCGCGTGTGGCCCGCGTGATGCAGGCCATGATGAAGATGAGCAAGTTCGACATCGCGGCGCTGGAACGCGCGTTCGAAGGCCGCTGACCGCATGGATGCGAAGGGCGCCGCACCGGCCAGCATCGGCGACTGGATCGGCGCGCAAGCGCGCGCGATGCAGCCGATCCAGCGGCGGATCCACGCCACCCTGCGCGAAGAGGCGCCGCACGCCCAGGAGACCATCAGCAACCGCCTGCCCGCCTTCATGCAAGGCGGTGCGCCGTTCTTCCTTGCCGTGTTCGGGAAGCACAGGCAGCGCGTGGGAGAGAACGGGTCGAAGGCGCTCGGCCGCAGAACCAGGTAGCCCCCGTGTCCGCAGCGCCCAATGCCACCCACGACGCGATTGCGACCGTCTGGCGCCTCGAAGCCGCCAAAGTCATCGCCGTGGTCGCACGACTCACGCAAGACGTCGGCGTGGCAGAAGAGCTTGCCGGCGATGCGCTGGTCGCGGCGCTCGAACACTGGCCACGTGACGGCGTGCCGGCCAACCCCGCAGCCTGGCTCACCACCACCGCCAAGCGCCGCGCGCTCGACCACTTGCGACATCGTGCGATGGCTGCGACCGAGCACGAAGCGCTCGCCCGCGACGACGAAGCGCGCGAGGCGCAATACGTGCCCAGTGTGATCGACACGGTGATCGCGGCCGAGTCCGACCCGGTCGGCGACGACCTGCTGCGCCTGATCTTCACGGCCTGCCACCCGGTGCTGCCGCGCGACGCGCAGGTGGCGCTGACGTTGAAGCTGGTCGGCGGCCTCGCGACCAGCGAGATCGCCCGCGCCTTTCTTGTCGCCGAGCCGACGATCGCGCAGCGCATCGTGCGCGCCAAGCATTCGCTCAGCGAGGCGCACGTCCCTTTTGATCTCCCCGCGCGCGAGCGCTTGAGCGAGCGCCTGGCCGCGGTGCTTGAAGTGATCTACCTCGTCTTCAACGAAGGCTACGCGGCGACGAGTGGCGACGACTGGATGCGCCCGGCGCTGTGCGACGAAGCGCTTCGCCTGGCTCGCATGTTGTCGGCGCTGGTCCCGGCCGAGCCCGAAGCCCATGGCCTGCAGGCACTGCTCGAGATTCAGGCCTCGCGCGCGGCGGCTCGCGTCGATGGGCAGGGCCAGCCGATCCTGCTGATGGATCAGGACCGTGCGCGATGGGATCGGCTGCTGATTCGCCGCGGCCTCGCCGCGCTTGCCCAGGCTCGGGCGCTCGACGAGAACCGCGTGCTCGGCCCCTACGCCCTGCAGGCTGCGATTGCCGCTTGCCATGCTCGCGCCGCGCGCGCCGAAGACACCGACTGGAAGGCGATCTGCATGCTCTACGACGCTCTGCTCGCGGTGCAACCGTCGCCGGTGGTCGAACTCAACCGCGCGGTGGCGATCAGCCGTGCGCAAGGCCCGGCCGTGGCGCTGCCGCTCGTGCAGGCGCTGGCGTCCCACGCGCAACTTGGGCAGTACCACCTGCTGCCCAGCGTGATGGCCGATTTGTTGTCGCGCCTGGGTCGGCCCGACGAGGCGCGCGCGATGTGGCTGCGCGCGGCCGACCTGACTCGCAATGCGCGCGAACGCGAGCTGCTGCTCACTCGTGTTCACAACAGCCCGCCTGTAGGCGATGGCCTGGACACCTCGCCTTCGCTGAACCTCCGCCGGGGCACTCGGCGTGAACGAAAGGACCGCTGACCATGGCAGGAAAACCGATGGGGCTTCGAAGTCCACGCCCTTCAGCGCAAGGCACATGTACTGTGGCGACTTCACAGCAGAATCATCAGGGCCTGAAACCGACGCGTCGGTGCCCGCCCTGGCATCGTCAACACGAATCAAGGAGCCATGATGAGCCAGACATCATCTCTCGCACCGGACTCCGGAAAAGCAGCAGCGCGCGGCAAGGCTGGCGCAGCCGCACGCGTCGCCATCCTCGTCGCAACCCGCAAGGGCGCATGGATCTTTCACGGCAACGCCCATCGAAACGCATGGAAGGCGCAGGGCCCGCACTTCCTTGGCCATACCGTCAGCCATGTACAACTGGACCCGCGTGACGGGCTCACGCTCTTGGCTGCGGCCCGAACCGGCCACCTTGGTCCAACCATCTTCCGCTCCGCCAACTTGGGCCGCACCTGGAAGGAGGCGCGGCAACCGCCCGCCTTTGCCAAGCCCGTCGGCTCGCTGCCCGCGCGCTCGGTCGACCACACCTTCTGGCTGACTCCGGGGCACGCCAGCGAACGCAACACGTGGTACGCGGGCACGTCGCCACAGGGGCTGTTCCGCTCGGAGGATGGCGGCGTCAGCTGGCTGTCGCTGCCGGCCGTGAATGACGACCCGCAGTTTCGCGAGTGGATGGGGACGGTGCAGGACGGCACACCCGACGGTCCGAAACTGCATTCGATCATCGTCGATCCACGTGACCCACTGCACCTTTACTTTGCGATGTCGGGCGGCGGCGTGCACGAGTCGCGCGACGCCGGGCGGAGTTGGGTGCCGCTGATCAAGGGCCTGGAAGTGGTCGAAGGATTTGATTCCGGCACGGTCACCTTCCACGACCCGCATTGCGTGCGGCTTTGCCCAAGCAACCCCGACCGGCTGTACCAGCAGAACCACTGCGGCATCTATCGGCTCGATCGCTCGGAAAGCCCATCCGGTGGCCCCTCCCACGGCACCTGGCAGCGCATCGGCCGCAAGATGCCCAAGCGTGTGGGCGACATCGGTTTCCCGATGGTCGTGCACCCGCGCGACGCCGACACGGCGTGGGTCTTCCCGATGGACGGGACCACCGTGTGGCCGCGCACCAGCCCCGACGGCCGCCCGGCGGCCTATGCGACGCACGATGCCGGCCGCACTTGGCAGCGGCTGGACCAGGGGCTGCCCGAGAGTCAGGCGTGGTGGACATTGAAGCGCCAGGCGATGACGGTGGACACCCAGGCGGCGCCGGCACTGTACCTGGGCACCACCAGCGGCGAGCTGTGGATCGGGCATGACGAAGGCGCACGCTGGTCCAACGTCGCCCGGCATCTGCCGGAGATCTACGCGGTCGAAGTGGCCGAGCTCCCATGATTCATCGGCGCGGATCGAACGGATCGAGGGCCAGGCGATGAAAGTGCTTGTTCCGAGTGCCCTGCGGTCCTATACGCGCGACTCGAAGGTCGAGGCCGTCGGTCGCACACTCGACGAGCTCTTCGCCGACCTCGACCGCAGCTATCCCGGACTGCGCTTCCGCGTGGTCGACGAACAGAACCGGCTGCGGCCCAACATGCGCATCTTCGTCAACGGCCTTGGCGTGCGCGAGCTGCAACATGCCCTGCAGCCGGACGACTTCGTGGCCGTGGTGTTGGCACTCAGCGGGGGCTGAAGCTGCCGCACGTGACAGTGCCTGGCAACCTCGAGGCCAGCCCGAGCGACAGCGACCAGGTTTTCG
>JBDSBD010000078.1:0-3016 GCA_039921765.1 Burkholderiaceae bacterium | reverse complement strand
ACGCGTGCGACGCGACCGGCGTTGCCGGCGAGCGCCGGGTCGCGGCCGAGGTCGTCGCGGCCGATCGCGCTCATCAGGCGCTTGAAGATCGAGTCGCCATTGCCGGCCACGAGCACCCAGCCGTCGGCGCACGGGTAGGCGTTGCTCGGCGCGATGCCCGGCAGCGCCGAGCCGGCCGGCTCGCGCACCGCGCCGAACGCGCTGTACTCGGGCAGCAGGCTTTCCATGCAGTTGAACACGGCCTCGTACAGCGCCACATCGACCACCTGGCCGCGGCCTTGGGGTGCGTCCTCGCTCACGCTCGCGTGCCGGTGCTGCAGCGCCATCAGGATGCCGATCACGCCGTGCAGCGAGGCGAGCGTGTCGCCGATGCTCACGCCCACCCGTACCGGCACGCGGCCCAACTCGGCGGTGAGGTGGCGCAGCCCGCCCATCGCCTCGGCCACGACGCCGAAGCCCGGCCGGTCCTTGTACGGCCCGGTCTGGCCGTAACCGCTGATGCGCAGCATGATCAGCCCCGGGTTGGTGGCGCTCAAGGCCTCATAGCCCAGGCCCCAGCCTTCCATCACGCCGGGCTTGAAGTTCTCGACCAGCACGTCGGCCTCGTTGATGAGGCGGCGCACGATGTCGCGCGCCGCCGCGTCTTTCAGATCGAGCGCCACGCTTTTCTTGTTGCGCGACTGCACCTGCCACCACACGCTCGTGCCCTGGTGCAGCAGCCGCCACTGGCGCAGCGGGTCACCGCCCGGGCTGGTGGCGCTGGCCGGCGGCTCGATCTTGATGACCTCGGCGCCGAAGTCGGCCAGCGTCTTGGTGGCGAAGGGCCCGGCGATGAGCTGGCCAAGCTCGACCACCTTCAGGCCCGCCAGCGGGCCGCTGCGCGGCGTGGACGTTTGCATGCGCCGATGTTAGAGCCTGCCAAACCAGGACAAGAGCGAGGCCGGGGAACGCGGCGGTCTGCGCGCGCGGTCGCGGTAGCGCCACCGCCACCACCCCCGTGTTCAGGGGCCCGCAACCCGGGGATGGCAGGCCGTCCCCTGCGTGGGCAGACTCTCTTCCAGACCGGCAGTCGCATGGGCGCCCGGCAGACCGACCGCTTTTCTCCAACCCGAAAAAAGGAACTTCCATGTCCCGCTTCAAGCAACTCGCTCCGCTGGCCCTCGCCGCTGGCCTGGCCTTCGCTGGAGCGGCCCAGGCAGGGCCGCTGCTCGATTCCACCATGTACCCTGCCCTCGTCGGCACCAACGCCGGCGTCGTGAACGGCGTGTCCTTCGGCAGCGTCGGCGGCAACTTCGGCACCAAGTTCGAGAACGGATTCGGCGGCCTGGGCGTGACCGGTGGCGCGTCGGGCAACGAGATCGATATCGGTCAGTCGATCTCGATGTCGTTCGCTGCCCAGGTGGTTTCCGACTTCAGCGTCGCACTGCTGTACAACGGCCCCGAGTTCGGTGACTGGCGCGAAATCGCCCAGGTTACCGCGACCTACGCGACCGGCGCGAGCCAGCTCTTCACGCTCCAGGTCGGCACCGACGGCTCGCTCCCGGGTGCGCTGTGGTCGGCCGCGGGCACCGTGACCAACCTGTCGCTTCCCACCAGCTCCGGTGGCGCGGCCTGGATGGTCAGCGGCAACCCGTTCGGCGACGCCATGATCACCGGGCTGTCGTTCACCGCGGTGACCAGCAATCTGTGCCAGAGCCAGTCGTGCACCAACCAGTCCGACTACGTGCTGACCAGCGTCAACGCGGTGCCCGAGCCCGGCACCTACGCGCTGATGGCCGCCGGCCTCGGCGTGGTCGGCTTCATGGCGCGCCGGCGCCGCCGGCCGGCCTGATCGGCTCGACTCCCATCGTCCCGAAAGGCCCCGCGTGCGGGGCCTTTCTTCGTCGGCGGTCCGATGTGGCACGGGGTGTCGACGCCTGTCTCTGTCTCTCTCACTCTCAGGCCTCGCACTGCTCGAGCAGGTAGTTCGCGCCGTCGTACTGGCCCAGCGTCTCGGTGAGATACGGCAGCACGGTCAGCAACTCGTCGTGCAGCGTGTAAGGCGGGTTGATCAGGAACACGCCGCTGCCGGCCAAGCCGAAGCCTTGGGCGTCGGGCTGCTGCACCGTGAGGCGCGCATGCAGCCAGCCCTTCGGCGCAAGCGCCTCGAGGCGCTTGGGCAGCTGCGCCGCTTCGAGCTTGCTGACCTGCGGGTACCAGACCATGTACACCCCTTCGGCGAAGCGCTCGAGGGCGGCGCGCAGCGACGAGATCACCCGCGCGTAGTCGCGGTTGCCTTCGTAGCTCGGGTCCATCAGCACCACGCCGCGCCGCGACGGGGGCGGCAGCTGGCCCTTCAGCGCCTCGAAGCCGTCGCCCGCGTGGACCTCGGCGCCCTTGACCACGCCGAGGTAGGACGCGAGGATGCGGTGATCGGTCGGGTGCAGCTCGAACAGGCGCAACTGGTCCTGCGCGCGCAGCAGCATCTGCGCAAACGCCGGGGACCCGGGGTACTGCTCGAGCCGCCCGGCCGGGTTGAATTCGCGCACCCGCGCCACGTAGTCGGCCACCGGCGCGGGCAGATCGTCGCGCTCCCACAGCCGCAGGATGCCCTGCTCGAACTCGGACTTCTTCTGCGCGTAGCGCCCTTCGAGCGAATAGCCGCCGGCGCCGGCATGGGTGTCGACCAGCCGGTACGGCTTGTCCTTGGTGTTCATGTAGCGCAGCACGAGCGTGAGCACCGTGTGCTTCAGGACATCGGCGTGGTTGCCTGCGTGGAAGGCGTGTCGGTAGGCAAGCATGGTGCAGGTCGAGGTGCGGAAACCGGCACTGTAGCGACACTCGCCCGGCGCCACGCCAGATCGGCCCTACACCTTTGCACAAAGACCTGCCGAAGCGGGCTTGTTCCGGCGTCCGCAGAATCGGCGTCACGACCGACTCCGGCACGCCGCACCCATGCCCACCCTGTTCGACCCGATCCGCTTCGGCGAGATCCTCGTTGCCAACCGCATCGTGATGGCGCCGCTGACGCGCGACC
>JBDSBD010000077.1:0-4638 GCA_039921765.1 Burkholderiaceae bacterium | reverse complement strand
TGCCGTGTCGCCGCGCCGGGCGGCGGCGCGGCCGCATGCGCCGCGCCGGCCGAAACGAGCGACACGGAGACGAACAGCAGGGTGGCAAGGCTGAGTTGCATGGTCACTCCGGCTTGAAGCGGGGGAGGTAGTCGCGCTGCAACCAGGCATCGGGCAACTCGCGCCACGCGAACTCGCTGTAGCGCATCACCGTCACCCAGCCCGGATCGAGTCCGTCGATGATGACGATCTCGGTCGGCCGCTGTCGGCCGAGATGCGCTGCAAACTTTCGGTAGTAGGCCGTCTTCAGCAAGCGGCCGCTTTCGGCGTAGAAGCGCGCCTTGATCGGCCACGACGAGGCGGCGTCGACCCACATCTCGATGCGGTCGTAGGTGACGTCGGGGGTCGTCGCCGCGAGACCGAGTTTGTAGCTGCGGCGTTGCACGCGTTCGCCGTCCATCACGTCTTCCTCGTCGAGCAGTTGCGCCTCGTAGTCGAGCGAAAGATTGGCCGTCACGACGTCGCCGTTGGCTGCCTGTCCGAGCAGGCGCTGCTGGGGTGAGAGACGAATGCTCGCCTGGCTCGAAGGGTCGAAGAACCACAGGTCGTTGCCGTTCTTGAGCATCAGCTTGTTGGCATCGCGCGCCGGCGCGACAAAACGCACGAGGCTGCGGTACTGACCGGTCGTGGCGTCGACCTTGGAGAGCACCGCGAGCTCGCTGCTGTCGGTCTGCTTCGAGCTGCGGTATTCAAGCAGCCTGATGGCGACCGAAAACGGCTTCGACGGGTTGCGCACCGCGTCGCTGGCAGCGAGGATCTGCTGGGCCGGCGGCGCGCCGTGCACCGCTGCCGCGACGCCAAGCAGCAGGGCGGCCAGCACCTGTCGGACCCCGATTCGTGAGTGCATCGTGATGCTCCGCCTTCAGACGTGACGCAGCGCGTCGACGATGTTCATGCGCGCCGCCCGCGCCGCAGGCAGGATCGCGGACAACGCCGCCACGACCACCAGGCCGATCGCGCACGCGGCCATCATAGGGTGCTCGCTCGCCACCCGCACCGCGAGCGGCACAGGCTCGATCCGGCCCGGCGGTACCCAGGTCAGGCCGATCGCGGTGACAACCCAGGACGCGCCGATCGCCACCAGGGTGCCCAGCGCGGCGCCGAGCAGGCCGAGCAGCACACCCTCGGTGACGAAGAGAGCCCGGATGCCGCTGCGCCGCAGTCCGATCGAGCGCAGGGTTCCGATCTCCGCCGTGCGCTCGACCACGGCCATGCTCATCGTGTTGCCGACCGTGAACAGCACGATGGCGCCGATCAGCACCGAGATGAACCCGAACATCACATCGAACATGGCCAAGGTCTGTCCGTAGTAAGGGTTCAGCGTTTCGTAGTCGATGACCTCGAGCGGCTCTTGGTTGGCCGTGGAAGCCAGCAGTTCCTCGATCCGCGCTCGGGCCGCCGGCAGTTGCGCGGTGTGCCGCAGCTGCACCGCGATCGCGGTCACCTGCGGCGGATCGGCACCGAAGATCAGCTTTTGCGCCTGCGCGAGATGCAGCGCGACGTGGACGTCGTCGAATTCCTTGATGCCCTGGCGCTCGGCGCGCAGCACGTTGACCGCGGCGACGTTGGGTGCGCCGTGCGCGTTGGTTGCGAGAATCTCGATGCGGGTTGGCGCGCTGGCGCCCCCGGCCAGCGGCCGCGCCTGATCCGAGGCGAGCGCGGCAATGTCGTCGGGCAAGCCGCCCGCTCGGGCCTGGTCCTGCGCCGGCGCAGGAGCCGGAGCGGACTCGCAGTCGGGCACCTCGAGTGCGCCGCACAATTGCAGCACCCGTGCGACGCCGACGCCGATGACCGCGCTGTCCGCAGGCGTGCCCGCCAGGGTCGGGTGGCGCGACAGCACGCGCAGACCGTAGTCGTTCCACTGGCGCATCAGGTTCTGGTCCGCAACCACCGAGCCGGACGCGTAGATGGTGCGCGAAACCCCGGCCGCGAAGTTGCCGGCAATGCCGCCGAACTGCAGAGTCGGCGTCGCGACGACCAGCATCGGGGCCAGCACCGGATCGCGCTTCATCAACGCAAGAATTCGTTCGTAGTCGCGAATGCCGTAGGCCGCCGGGTTGCCGCTGCCCTGGCGAAAGTAGCCGTTGCGCTGAATCTGCAGATGGCCGGTCAGGCGCACGAAGTCGGACTGCATCGCATAGGTGATGTCGCGGATGTAGCCGCCGAACAGCAGCACGGCCACCAGCCCGATCATCATCGCGAGCAGGGTCATCAACGAGCGACGTCGATTGCGCAGCAGGTTGCGCAGCGCCAGCAGCAGCGTTGTCATGCCGGCGCCACGGTGGAGCGATCACGCCGTTCGACCGAGACGATGCGCCCGTCGTGGATGTGGACCGCGTCGTCGGCCGCTTCCAGCACCTTGGGATCGTGCGACGAAAACACGAAGGAGACGTGGTGCTCGCGCTGCATCCGGCGCATCAACTCGATGATCTCGGCGCCGGTCTTGCTGTCGAGATTGGCCGTCGGCTCATCGGCCAGCACCAGTTCCGGCCTGCGTGCCAATGCCCGGGCGATCGCGACGCGCTGACGTTGTCCCCCCGACAGCTGCCCCGGTCGATGCGGACCGAACCCTTCGAGGCCGACTGCGGCGAGCAGGCTACTGACCCGGGCGTGGCGCTGCTTCTTCGCAAGCCGCGCCAGCAGCAGCGGGTACTCGATGTTCTCGTACGCCGTGAGCACCGGCAGCAGGTTGAAGTTCTGGAACACGAAGCCCAGACGCTTCGCCCGAAAGTCGGACAACGCGTTGTCGGACATCGTCTGCACCGGCTTGCCGCCGACCATGATGGTGCCCTGGTCGGGCCGGTCGATGCAGCCGATCAGGTTCAGCAAGGTCGTCTTGCCACTGCCCGACGCTCCCGAGATGACCGTGAAGCGATCGGGCAGGATCACGAGGTCGATGTCGACGAGCGCAGGCACGTCGACCGCGTCGAGGCGATAGGTGCGGGCGACGTTCTTGAGGACGACGGGATGCATGAATGTTCGGGGAGTGGATCGCGCGCGGCGTGCGGCGGCCCTGGAGCGCCGATGATGCCATCCTCGACCGGCTTGAATCCTTATTCGACCGGGTGTCGCGGTATCGAATTGTCTCGGCACGGCCCGGCACGGCGCCATCGGTGCTTCGCGCGCAGCACCATGGTGTCACGCACGCTCCGGTGTCGCGCCGCCGGCGTTCCGGAGGGCCGGCGTGCACGCGTCGGGTGGCCTGCCATGCGGCACACCTCGATGCCAAGCTTGGCGGGGTGGCTTGGCTTGGCTTGGCTTGGCTTGGCTTGGCTTGGCTTGGCTTGGCTCGGCATTGTTTTCCAAGCCGCTCTCGAGGCTCTCGCGCACTTCAGCGCCACGAGCCGCACCCTGCGGCCACACCCGACAGTCCCATCGCGTTCGGGCTCTGTTCTTCGGTAACTTTCTTCTGAGCCAGCAGAAGAACGTCACTCGCCCGCCGGGCGAAACCCGGCACGCCGCGGCAAGTTACACCGCCAGCAGGCCAACCAACCCGGCGCGCCGCCGCAACCCCGCGCCCTCACCGCGCGACCGCAACCCGGCCGCGCTCGCCCTCGACCAGCAGGCGGCGCGCCTCGCGCTCGTGCGCCCGTACCTCGTCGATCGTCACGTCCAGATCGGCGCGCTGCTGCTCGAGCTGGGCGCGGTGCGCGCCGAGCACATTCAGGAACTTCTTCAGCTGGGCCTGGGTGTCGCGCGGCGACTCGTACATGTCGACCAGCTCCTTCACCTC
Source organism: Burkholderiaceae bacterium (assembly GCA_039921765.1). Taxonomy (GTDB): domain Bacteria; phylum Pseudomonadota; class Gammaproteobacteria; order Burkholderiales; family Burkholderiaceae_C; genus JBDSBD01. The sequence continues at coordinate 866 of JBDSBD010000077.1, read as the reverse complement.
GGCCAGGGTCAGGCCCAGGCGCTTGCCGCGCAGGGTGAGCTTCAGGCGCGTGCGGTCGCGCAGCGTGTAGACGCGGTTGCGGCCACTGCGCTGTGGGGTGAGCAAGCCGCAGTCCTCGTAGAAGCGGATCGCGCGGGTGGTGAGGTCGAACTCGCGCGCGAGCTCGCCGATCGTGAAGATGGAAGACATATAGGCGACAGCGGCGCGTTGATCGGCGCCTTACACTGGCTCGATTGACGTTTACGTAAAGTGTAGCGAAGCATGAACGCACTCGAACAACAGTTGCACTACCCGTTCGGCGAGGCCGTGCCGGCGCCCGGCACCACGCTCGAGGTCGCGCCCGGCGTGCGCTGGCTGCGCATGGGGCTGCCGTTTGCGCTCGACCACATCAACCTGTGGCTGCTGCGCGATTGCATCGATGGCGTACAGGGTTGGAGCATCGTCGATTGCGGCATCACCGACGACGCCACCCGCGCCGCCTGGGAGCAGATCTTCGAGCGCGAGCTGGGCGGCCTGCCGGTGCTGCGCGTGATCGTCACCCACATGCATCCGGACCACATGGGTCTGGCGCACTGGCTCACCGAACGCTGGGGCGTGCGGCTGTGGATAAGTGCCACCGACTACCACGTCGCGCGCCTCGCGAGCGGCTCCACCGCCGGCTTCGGCGGTGCCAACTCGGCGCGCTTCATGGCCAGCCACGGTCTGACCGATCCCGACGCGCAGGCCAAGATCAAGGCCCGCACCAATTACTACTCGAGCATGGTGCCGCAGGTGCCGACGAGCTTTCGGCGCCTGATGGACGGCGACGTGCTCAGCATCGGCGGCCACGCCTGGGCCTGCCACGCCGGCTACGGCCACGCCCCCGA
>JBDSBD010000076.1:0-2907 GCA_039921765.1 Burkholderiaceae bacterium | reverse complement strand
CGCCTCGCGCGTGCTGTGCGATGCGCGCGCCACCGGCGGCAACCACCAGCAGCACGTGATCACGATCAGCCGGCCGCAGCAGGCGCAGATGGCGTGACTGGATCCTTTAGGTAGGCGGCGCCGCGCTGCCTACAATCCGCGCTCCACTGGCTCACCCGCGCGCACGCTGCGCGCCGCGACATGCTTGACATCACATTGCTGCGCAAGGACCTGGCGTCTGTCGTCACCGGTCTCGAAAAGCGCAAGTCGCCCCAGCCGTTTCTCGACATCGCGCGCTTCTCGTCGCTCGAGTCGGAGCGGCGCACGATCCAGGTCCGCACCGAAGAGCTGCAGGCGCGGCGCAACAGCCTGTCGAAGCAGATCGGGCAACTGAAGGCGAAAGGCGAGGACACGGCCGCGGTGATGACCGAAGTCGGCGGCATCGCCGACGCGCTGAAGGCCTCGGCCGATCGGCTCGACATCATTCAGACCGAGCTCTCGGCGCTGCTGATGAGCGTGCCGAACCTTCCGCAGGCCGACGTGCCGGTCGGCGCGGACGAAACCGCGAACCTCGAAGTGCGCCGCTGGGGCACGCCGCGCAGTTTCGACTTTCCGACCCGCGATCACGTCGACCTCGGCGCCCCGCTCGGGCTCGACTTCGACACCGGCGCGCTGCTCTCGGGTTCGCGCTTCAGCTTTCTGCGCGGCCCGATGGCGCGGCTGCACCGCGCGCTCGCGCAATTCATGCTCGATGTGCAAACGCTGGAGCACGGCTACACCGAGTGCTACACGCCCTACATCGTGAACCGCGAGATCCTCGAGGGCACCGGCCAGTTGCCGAAGTTCAAGGAGGACATGTTCTGGGTCAGCCGGGGCGGCGACGAAGCGCAGGCCGAGCAATACCTGATCTCGACCTCCGAGATCTCGCTGACCAACACCGTGCGCGAGCGCGTGCTGCCGGCCGCCGATTTGCCGATCAGGTTGACCGCGCACAGCCCGTGCTTCCGCTCGGAGGCCGGCAGCGCCGGGCGCGACACGCGCGGCATGATCCGCCAGCACCAGTTCGACAAGGTCGAGATGGTGCAGATCACGCAACCCGAGCACAGCGACGCCGCGCTCGAAGAAATGGTCGGCCATGCCGAGGCGGTGCTGCAAAAGCTCGGTCTGCCGTACCGCGTGGTGTTGCTCAGCACCGGTGACATGGGCTTTGGCGCAGCAAAGACCTACGACCTCGAGGTCTGGCTGCCGGCGCAGAACACCTACCGCGAGATCAGCTCGTGCTCGAACTGCGAGGCGTTCCAGGCCCGCCGCATGCAGGCGCGTTTCAAGAACGCGCAGGGCAAGAACGAGTTCGTCCACACGCTCAATGGTTCCGGCCTGGCGGTCGGACGCACCCTGGTCGCGGTGCTCGAGAACGGCCAGAACGCCGACGGCTCGATCACGGTGCCCGAGGCGTTGCGCCCCTACCTGGGCGGTGTGGCTTTGCTGAAAGCCTGACCGAGTCTCCCGGACGCGCTGCCCATGAGCCTGTCCCATGTCGCCGATTCGCCCGCGCGTCTGCGCGCTGCGGTGGCGTGGCAGCCCGGGTGTGAGACCTGCCCGTGCAGGTGACGACCGCACTCGCCGACGCGCTGCTCGGAGCTCTCGATGCGGCGTCGCGCCTGGCGCTGCCGACGGCAGGAGACCCGGGCTTCGATCTCGACGTAGCCTATGCGGTGGCCGACCGGATCCGTGCCCGGCGCATCGCCCGTGGTGAAATCCCGCGCGGCTACAAGATCGGCTTCACGAACCGCAGCATCTGGGATCGCTACGGTGTGCATGCGCCGATCTGGGGCCCGGTGTGGGACAGCACGCTGCGGCTGCTCGAAGGGGATGATGCGACGGTGTCGATGGCCGGCCTGGTGCAGCCGCGACTCGAGCCCGAGATCGTGTTCGGCTTTGCGCGTGCGCCGCGCGCCGGCATGCGCGAGGCCGAACTCGTCGACTGTCTTGAGTGGGTCGCGCACGGCGTCGAGATCGTCCACACCCATTTCGACGACTGGCGTTTCCGCGCGCCCGACACCGTGGCCGATTTCGCTCTGCACGGTCGGCTGCTGGTGGGGCCGCGCGTTCCGGTGAATCGGTTTGCGGCGCTCGGCGATGCGTTGGCGCAGCTGCGCGTCGAGCTTCTCCGCGATGGACGCCGGGTCGATGAAGGGCAGGGCCATGTCGTGCTCGATGGCCCGCTGACGGCGCTGCGTCTGTGGGTCGATGCCATGCTGGCGCAGCCGCAGCGCTGGCCGATCGGGCCCGGCGATGTGGTGACCACCGGCACCCTGACCGACGCCTGGCCGCTCGAGCGCGGCCAACACTGGGAAACGCGCCTGAGCGAGCCGCGCTTGTCCGGCCTGCGGCTGACCATCGTCGACTGATCCGGCGCGCGACCGTCGGCTAGAATGCCCGACTCGGCAGCGACCCGCCGAGCTGGCCACGCGTGAACGAGACAATGGGAGAGGTGGCAGAGTGGTCGAATGTACCTGACTCGAAATCAGGCGAACCGCAAGGTTCCGCGGGTTCGAATCCCGCCCTCTCCGCCAGGATCTGAGCCAACACGGGCCTTCGCGGCCCGTGTTTCGCTTCCATCCTGAAGCGGGCGCCGGACCCGAAAGCAACTGCCAGCCGAGCGCGCCGTCCGAGCGCGCTCCGCGCGGCAAATCCACGACGGACAACCGCCTTTGCGCGAACCGCGCCGCCGCTCGGAAGTCAATGAACCAGGGTTCCGCACGAACCCGCAAACGGCCGCGCTTCGAGCGGCCTTGCTTCGCTGGTCAGGGTGCAAGCGGCCCCGATGATCCAGGTTCGGCCCGCGGCGACATCCTATGATCGGTGCCCGTTGCACCCGACACAGTTCGTGTCGGGGCGCGCCAACGAGGGAATGAAATGCCGGCC
>JBDSBD010000075.1:0-2513 GCA_039921765.1 Burkholderiaceae bacterium | reverse complement strand
TCATTGCCTGGCGATTGGCTCGATCAGCGCGGTGGCGCGCCACTGCCGGCAAACCGGCAAGCAACTGCGCGTGCTGTGGTTCGATGCGCATGCCGACTTCAACACCCACAGCCTGACACCCACCGGCAACACGCACGGCATGCCGGTGGCCGTGCTGTGCGGCCACGGCCCGGCCGAGCTCACCGGCATAGGCGGCGTGTCACCCGCGATAGATTCCTCGGTGGTTCGGCAAATTGGCATTCGCAGCGTCGATGACGGCGAAAGGCAGCTGGTCAGCCAGTCGGCACTGGAAGTGTTCGACATGCGCTACATCGACGAGATGGGCATGCGCCACACGATGGAGCTGGCCCTGGCCACGCTCGACGCGAACACGCATCTGCACGTCAGCTTCGACGTCGACTTTCTCGACCCCGACATCGCCCCGGGCGTGGCCACCACCATCCCGGGTGGCCCGACCTACCGCGAAGCCCAGCTGTGCATGGAGATGATCGCCGACACCGGGCGCCTCGCCTCGCTCGACGTGATGGAGCTGAACCCGGCGCTCGACGTGCGCAACCGCACTGCGCAGGTCGCGGTGGATCTGATCGAATCGCTGTTCGGCAAGAGCACGTTGATGCGCCAGTAGCGCGTCACAGGGTCGCCGCAGCGTGCGCCAGCCAGGCCACGAACAGCGCGAGCAGCCCGCCCCACACGAGCAGCACCAGCAACGCGGCCCAACGCCAGCGAGGCAGCTTCTGGACCGAGACTTCGGCTTCGCGCAGCAACGCCTCCCACAGCGGCTTGGGCGTGAGCCGCACCACGAGAGCGACACCGAGCGGCACGATGATGAGGTCGTCGAGCTGGCCGAGCACCGGGATGAAATCCGGGATCAGATCAATCGGGCTCAGCGCGTAGGCGAGCACCGCGAACGCGACCCACTTGGCAGCGCGCGGCGTCTGCGGATGGCGCCAGAGCTTCCACAACGCGACGAGATAGCTGTGCACCCGCGCCAGCCGCGCAGCCCCGAGCAGACCGAGGGTCTTGCGGGTCATGGCGCACGCCGAGGCTGGCGCGCAGGCGCGACCGCACCGCCCGGCATGTCGGCAGTGGCCTCGGAATCCGTGCCAGTTCCGCGGCCCATCTCAGCAACGCAGTCGGCGCGGTCGCGGACGCCTTTGCAGGCATCGGTCGTCAGCGCAGCCTCGGCCGTGACGATCCAGCCTTCGAGCGGGTCGATCGCCCGCGGCAGGCCGTGGTTCGGTCGCCGGCAGGCCCAGGCCGCCTGCATCATGCACAGCACCGCGTCGAGCCGGTCGCCGCTTGCGTCAGCCACGAGCGTGTCGCGCAGTGGCGCGTCGATCACAAGGTGCAGGCCGAGCCGGCCACGGCCCTGCTCGAGCGCAGCGACCAGCTCGCGGCGCGCGGCGCAGCGTTCCGAGGTCTGCTTCGCGCGATCGTCGCTCTTGTAGGAGCGCGCGCCGATCAACTCGCGCGCGAGCAGGCCCGGATAGCCTTCGAGCGCGGTGCGGCGCTCGTCGCCCACGTGCAACCCCGGCAGATGCACACCGGCCTCGATCAGCAGCGGCACGCCCGCATGCAGCATGTAGGCCACCGGCGGGTTGACCCACTTCATCGATGGCGACGAGCCCGCCGGCCGGTCGCAGGCGCGGTGCGCGAACTTCGCGCCCGCCGACCGCGCGGCACAGAACGCGGCAAACGTGGCACGGATCTCGGCGCGCGACAGTGCCGCGTAGTGATGCATCAGCGCCAGCCACTGCAGCGGCCAGCCGAGCTGCTCGACCAGCTCGCGCGGCAAGCCGAACGGCAGGTCGAACGCCGCGGTCCAGCGATCGGGCGCGCGCAGCCAGGCCGAAAAGCTCGCGAAGTCGGTGTGTTCGACGACCCCCACCAGCGCCACGCCACCGCTGCGGTCGGCCACGCCACGCGCCACCGTGATCGGCTTGCGCCGGGTCGGGCGGCTCGTGAAATCGATGCCGGCAACGGCTTGCATGGGTCTCGGACGGCTCCGGCTACAGTGTGGGCATGAACCCCATTTTCGTCGATGTGATGCGCGGCACCGCGCTCGAATCCGTGCACCGCGGTGCGTTTGCCGTGCTCGATGCCGACGGTGCGGTGCGCGCTGCGCTCGGCGACATCGACCGGCCCGTGTTCACGCGCTCCGCGGTGAAGGTGCTGCAGGCGCTGCCGCTGGTGGCCAGTGGTGCGGCCGACATGCTCGGCCTGACCGACGCCGAACTCGCGCTCGCCTGCGCCTCCCACAACGGCGAGGAGATCCACGCCCAGACCGCCGCGCGCATGCTCGCCAAGGCCGGGCTCGACGCCCAGGCGCTCGAGTGCGGCACGCACTGGCCCTACCTCGACACCGCGGCGCGCGCGCTGGCCGCGCGCGGCCTGGAGCCGAGCGCGTTGAACAACAACTGCTCGGGCAAGCACTCCGGCTTCCTGTGCACCTGCCGGCATATTGGTTTGGCGCACAGAGGCTATGTCGCGGCAAGTCATCCTTTCCAAGGAAT
>JBDSBD010000074.1:0-2623 GCA_039921765.1 Burkholderiaceae bacterium | reverse complement strand
CGCACCGCGGCCTTCCACGCCGGGCAAGCCGGCAAGCCAGTCGGTCAGCGTCGCCACCGCGGCGACCCGGGGCACGCGGGTGCGCCCGCTTTGCTCGCATGCCGCCACCGCGACGGCCTGCCAGTGCGCCCGCTTCTTCAGTGCGCGCTCACCGCTCAGGCGCAGCACCGAGCGCTCGCAGACCAGGGGCTGCAGCGTCGCGGCGCCGAGCTCGGTGGCCTTCTCGATCACCGCATCCATGCGCTCGTTGGCCGGCATGCCCCACGCGAGCGTCACCGGCCGCGCCAGTTCGCGCTCGACCGCATGACACGCTCCGAGCCGCACTTCGACCTCGCTGCGGCCCATCCGCAGCACGCTGGCGTCCCACTCGGGCCCACTGCCGTCGAACAACGTGAGCGCGGCGCCGGGCTGCAGGCGCAGCACCTGCACATGGCGTGCCGCGCTGGCGGGGAGGGTGAAGGTGGCGTCGGCCTGCAGGGGCGAGTCGACGAAGAAACGGGGCGGCATGGGTCGAGTGTGCCTGAGGTTTGCCGCTCGCCCCGTCGCGACCGCAGGCTCTGCGCCAACGAGCGCCACGAGCGCTACGTCGACGCGCACGCGGGCTCAGCCGCGGTGAAGCGTGCGCCGCGCCGCTTCCGCCGCGGACTCGCCGTTGCGTTCCCGAATCTGCTCGAGTGCGCGCTGCGCGACGCCTCGCAGCGTCTCGACCGAATCGGCCTTCTGGGCCGCCAACGTGAGCACGAAGCCGCGCAGGCCGAGCTCGTGGGAGATGAGTCGCGTCAGTGCTTCGGTGAACTGGGCGGAGTCGAACGCTGTGGGCAGGGAATCTGCGAGAGCTGACGCTGCGGCCAGGGTCGCGGTGGGAGGGTCCGGCGCGGCGGTCGCGGGCCCAAGCGCAGGCGCCGGGCCGGGCGCGGGTCGGCCCGGTGCGGCGGATGCGGCCGGTGCCGCACGTGCGCCCGAGGTTGACACCGGCGCGATCAGTCCGAGCGCCTGCAAGGTCTGGAAATCGGCCCCCGAGATGCCGGCCAGCCCCGCCAGCAGCATCGCCTCGGACTTGACGCCATCGATCACGAACAGCAGATTGCGCTGCGCGCGCTCCTTGACGAGCGCACGCGTGTGCATCTCGACGCGCCCGGCATCGGTCCTGGCCCAGATCATCGTTCAAGCCTCACAGGCATCGTGCGCGCGGTCGGCCGCGGCACCCCACGGTCGAGCCCCGCGCCTGGCAGCCTTCACATTGCCGGGGTGCGCCCGGTGCGGCGCCGCGCGGCCGCGGGTGCCGCCTGCGCAACCCTCTGCGCGCCGGGTCGCCGATCCGTCCGGTCCCCCCGAGGGCTCAAGGTTTGTCTCGGAGTTCGCGGCGCAGGATCTTGCCGACCGGCGTCTTGGGCAGATCAGTGCGGAACTCGATCACCTTGGGTCGCTTGTAGCCCGTCATGTTGGCGGTGCAGTAGGCGCGCACGTCGGCTTCGGTCACGGCCGGATCGCTGCGCACCATCACCAGCTTGACGGCCTCGCCCGTCTTCGCATCCGGCACACCGATGGCGGCGCACTCGAGGATGCCTGGCATCTGCGTGACCACGTCCTCGACCTCGTTGGGGTAGACGTTGAAACCGCTGACCAGGATCATGTCCTTCTTGCGATCGACGATGCGGAAGTAGCCGCGCTCGTCGGCCACGCCGATGTCGCCGCTGCGGAAAAAGCCGTCAGCGGTCATTGCCCTGGCGGTCTCGTCCGGGCGCTGCCAGTAGCCCGCCATCACCTGCGGGCCGCGGATCGCGATCTCGCCAGGCGTGCCCACCGCCACTTCGGCGCCCTCGTCGTCGAGCAACTTGACCTCGGTGTCGGGCATCGGCAGGCCGATGTTGCCGCTGAACGCGGTGCTGTCGACCGGGTTGCAGGTCACCGACGGCGAGGTCTCCGACAGGCCGTAGCCCTCGACGATCGGGCAGCCGGTCTTCTCGAGCCAGAGCTTGGCGGTGGCGCTTTGCACCGCCATGCCGCCGCCCACCGAGATCACCAGGCCACTCCAGTCGACGCTGCTGAAGTCAGGATGGTTGGCCATCGCGTTGAACAAGGTGTTGACGGCCGGAAAGCTGTGGAAGCGCTCGCCGCGCAAGTCCTTGAGCATGGCCGGCAGATCGCGCGCGTTCGGGATCAGGATGTTGGCGCCGCCCATGCGCATGCCCAGCATCATGTTCGTGTTGAAGCCGAAGATGTGATAGAGCGGCAGCGCGCAGATCGTCACGATCTGCTCGCCCGGGGCGATCTTCTTGAGCGCCGGCTGGTACCAGGCCTCGGACTGCAGGATGTTGGCCACCAGGTTGCGATGCAGCAGCACCGCGCCCTTGCTCACGCCGGTGGTGCCGCCGGTGTACTGCAGCACCGCGATGTCGTCGGGCCCGACCTGGGCCGGCTTGAAGCTCTTGCCACGGCCCTTGGCGAGCGCGTCGTTGAAGCGCACGGTGCCCGACAACTCGAACGCCGGCACCATCTTCTTCACCTTGCGCACGACGTAGTTGACGATCAGTGACTTGGGGAAGCCGAGCATGTCGCCGAGGGCGGCGAGCACCACCGTCTTGGTCGGCACCTGCGGCATCACCTGCGCCAGCACGCTGGC
>JBDSBD010000073.1:0-2582 GCA_039921765.1 Burkholderiaceae bacterium | reverse complement strand
TGGCGGGATTCTGTCGGCAATTCAGGCCTTGAGGTAGTCGGATCGCCCGCCGAGCCAGCGCGTCACGTGGTCGATCGCGACCTGCGGGTGCGCATCGAGCAGCACCGCCGCCGCCGCGCGGGCCTGGTGCACCAGCGCTTCGTCGAGCACGAGGTCGGCGAAGCGCAGCAACGGCGCGCCCGACTGGCGCGCGCCGAGAAACTCGCCGGGGCCGCGGATCTCGAGGTCGCGCCGCGCGATCTCGAAACCGTCCGATGTCTCCAGCACCGCCTTCAGGCGTGCCTTGGCGGTGTCGGACAGCGGCGCCGCATAGAGCAGCACGCACACGCTCGCGGCCACGCCCCGGCCGACACGCCCGCGCAACTGGTGCAGCTGGCTCAGGCCGAAGCGCTCGGCGTGCTCGATCACCATCAGCGATGCGTTCGGCACATCGACGCCGACCTCGATCACCGTGGTCGAGACCAGCACCGCCATCTGCCCGGCCATGAACTGCGCCATCACCGCGGCCTTCTCGGGGGCTGGCATGCGGCCGTGCAGCAGGCCGACGGTGCAGCCCGGCAGCGCCGCGCTCAGGTGCTGGTGCGTAGCGGTGGCGTTGCGCAGATCGAGCGTCTCTGACTCCTCGATCAGCGGGCACACCCAGTACGCCTGGCGGCCCTGCGCCACGTCGTCGCGGATGCGCGCGATCACGGCCTCGCGCTTCGCGTCGGAGAACAGCTTGGTCAGCACCGGCGTGCGCCCCGGCGGCAACTCGTCGATCGTGCTCACGTCGAGATCGGCGAACAAGGTCATCGCCAGGGTGCGCGGGATCGGCGTGGCGCTCATCATCAGCAGGTGCGGCTCGAGCGGCGCGTCCGCCGCCGGCCTATTGACGCCCCCGGCGCCCTCGGCATGCTCGCCCAGTTTCGCGCGCAGCGCCAGGCGCTGCTGCACGCCGAAGCGGTGCTGCTCGTCGACGATCGCCAGGCCGAGCCTTCTGAAGCGCACCTGCTCCTGGATCACCGCATGCGTGCCGACGACCAGCTTCGCCTCACCCGACGCGACCTGCGCCAGCATCGCCGCGCGCCCCTTCCCCTTGCGGCTGCCGGTCAGCCACGCCACCGTGATGCCGAGCGGCGCGAGCCAGCCGACCAGCTTGCGCAGGTGTTGCTCGGCGAGGATCTCGGTCGGCGCCATCAACGCACACTGCCAGCCATTGTCGATCGCGATCGCCGCGGCCAGCGCCGCCACCACGGTCTTGCCCGAGCCGACGTCGCCTTGCAACAGGCGGTGCATCGGCACCGCGGCCGGCGTGCCGGGCTGCGGCCCGGGCGCGGCGCGCTGCAGGTCGAGGGCGATCTCTTCGCTGACGCGGCGTTGCGCTGCCGTCAGCGTGAACGGCAATGCAGCCAGCAGCTTGTCCTGCAGGCCGCCGGCGCGCACCGTGAAGCGCGGCGCGCGCTGCAGCTCGCGCGCGCGCTTGGCCTCGAGCTGCGAGAGCTGCTGCGCCAGCAACTCCTCGAACTTGAGGCGCTGCCACGCCGGGTGGCTGTGATCCTCGAGCGTGGCCAGGCTGACATTCGGGGCCGGGTGGTGCAGGAAGTGCAGCGCCTCGCGCAGGCTCGGCAGCCCCGCCGGTGCCACGCCATCGGGCAGCAGCTCGCGGAGGTCGGCGCGCTCCAGGCCGGAGGCGACCGCCTTGCGCAGATAGCTCTGCGGCAGTTGGGCGCTGGCCGGGTAGACCGGCGTCAGCGCGGTCGCCAGCGGGGTGTCGTCGGCCACTGCATGAAAGCTCGGGTGCACCATCTCCAGGCCGAAGAAGCCGCCGCGCGCCTCGCCGCGCACGCGCAGACGCCGACCCGGCGCAAAGGTCTTCTGGTGCGACGGGTAGAAATGCAGGAAGCGCAGCATCAGATCCTCGCTGCCGTCATGCAGCCGCACCACCAGCTGGCGCCGCCCGCGCAACTGCACCTCGCAATCGCGCACCACGCCCTCGACCTGGGCCACATCGCCATCCCGAAGCGCGGCGATCGGCGTGATCCGGGTCTCGTCCTCGTAGCGCATCGGCAGGTGCAACGCGAGGTCGATCGGGCGCAGCAAACCGAGCTTCTCCAGCGCGCGGAGCGGCGCGGATTTCGCCGCGGGCTTCACGGCGGGTGCAGGCGCCGGGGGCGTTGTCGTGGCGTCGGTTGCTGCGGCCATGGTGGGAGAATTCTGCCTTCCCGCCGGCACCCGCCGGCTCCGGTGCAGTGTCCGACACGATGCAGCACAGCATCGAACTCTGCTCCAACCCCGTCATGAACAGACTTTTCACCCTCAGCGACTTCGATTTCGTCCTTCCGCCCGAGCTGATTGCCCAGCAACCCACCCCCGAGCGCAGCGCCTCGCGGCTGCTCGACGGCCGCGTCGCCGGAGCTCCGGTGGACCGTGGGTTTCGCGAGCTGCCGGAGTTGCTGCGCGCCGGCGACCTGCTGGTGTTCAACGACACCCGCGTCATCAAGGCCCGGCTGCTCGGCGCCAAGGCCAGCGGCGGTGCCCTCGAGGCGCTGGTCGAGCGCGTGCTGCCCGACTGCGAGGTGCTGGCGCATCTGCGCGCGAGCAAG
>JBDSBD010000072.1:0-11691 GCA_039921765.1 Burkholderiaceae bacterium | reverse complement strand
TGCGCCTCGGCCATCGCGTGGCCGTCATCACTGGCTTCGGCCTGCACAAGTTGCGCCTGGGCTTCCATCAGGCGCGTGTCGCCTTGCAGCACGAAGTCGGTCGCACCCTCAACGGTTTCCGGCATGTCCTGCGCGACCTCGCCGATGCGCCAGCGCGGCGGCATGCTCACCTCGCCAGCGTCCGATTGCAGACGCTGCGTGAGCAACGAAAAAAGCGAGGATTTGCCGGCCCCGTTGCGGCCGACCAGGCCGACCTTTTCGCCGGGCTGCAGCACGACGCTGGCCTGGTCGAGCACCAGCTTGACGCCGCGACGCAGGGAGACTTGATTCAATGAGAGCATGGGGACATCAATCGATTCAGTGGTGGAGGGCTCATGCCAGCGCCGGGCCGCCAAGGGCCGTGACGAGGCCCACCTGGGCCTTTGCGACCGGAGCGCCCTTGGGTCGACGGCAAAGGCGGGCCCGTCATTTACCAGCGGTACTTGGCGAGCGACTCCCGGGTGACGAGCAGAACCTGATTCGCGCCGGCGCTGGTCTCGAGCCAAGCCACCTCGAGGCGCCGGAACGCATGCTCGAAGTGGGCTCGCTCGTTGCCGATCTCGAGCACCAGCACGGCGTCATGCGTCAGGTGCTTCGGCGCCTCGCGCAATATCGTGCGGATCAGATCCATGCCGTCCGCGCCACCGGCCAGCGCCAGGGCGGGCTCGGCCTGGAACTCGGGCGGCAAGGCCTGCATGCTTTGCGAGTTGACGTACGGAGGGTTGCACAGGATCAGGTCATAGGGGCCGCGCACCGCCGCGAGCAGGTCGGACTGCAGCAGCGCGATGCGTTGGGCCAGCTTGTGTCGATCGACGTTGATGCGCGCCACCGCGAGCGCACCCTCGGACACGTCGCTCGCATCGACCGTGATGTCGGGGTAGGCCATCGCGGCGATGATCGCCAGGCTGCCATTGCCGGTGCACAGGTCGAGAACCTTGTGGGTGGTGTCGCTGAGCCAGGCGTCGAGCGTGCCTTCGCCTTCGGCATCGACCAGCAGTTCGGCGATGAACGATCGCGGCACGATGACCCGCTCGTCGACGTAGAAGGGCACGTTCTGCAGCCAGGCTTAGCGCGTCAGGTAGGCAGCCGGACGGCGGCTTGCGATGCGCTCGGCCACCAGGGCTTCGGCCCGGGCCTGCTCGTCGAGGCTCAGTTCCTGCCTGGCATGCGCTTCCAGGGCATCGAGCGACATGCCAAGCGACCACAGCACCAGCCAGGCCGATTCGTCGAAGGCGTTGGTCGTGCCATGGCCAAACGAAACGCCCGCCTGTTTGAGGCGGGCGCTTTGCGCGGTGATGAGTTCGATCAGGGTCATGTCAGCAGGCGCACCAGGGTATCGCGGTAGATCCGCGTGAGCGGCGCGAGGCTCGCGACCTCGACGCGCTCGTCGATCTTGTGGATGGTCTCGTTGATCGGGCCGAACTCGATCACCTGCGGGCACAGCTTGGCGATGAAGCGGCCGTCGGAGGTGCCACCGGTGGTGGAGAGCGCGGGCGTCGCGCCGGTCTGCGCGTGAATCGCCTGCGCCAGCGCCTCGCTCAGCTCGCCCTCGGGCGTGAGGAACGGTTCACCGCCGAGTGTCCAGGTCAGCTCGCACGGCACCTCATGTCGCTCGAGCACGGCGCGCACGCGCTCCTGCAGCGACTGCGGCGTGGCTTCGGTCGAGAAGCGGAAGTTGAAGTCGACCACCAGTTCGCCGGGGATCACGTTGCCCGCTCCGGTGCCGGCGTGGATGTTCGAGATCTGCCAGCTGGTGGGCGGGAAGTAGGTGTTGCCGTCGTCCCAGCGGGTGCCGACGAGTTCGGCAATCGCCGCGGCGGCCAGATGGATCGGGTTCCTTGCCAACTGCGGGTACGCGATGTGACCTTGAATGCCTTGCACCGCGAGCCTGCCGGAGAGCGTGCCGCGCCGGCCGTTCTTGATCGTGTCGCCCAGGCGATGCACCGAGGTCGGCTCGCCGACGATGCAGTAGTCGAGCTTTTCGCCCTGCGCGCTCAGCCATTCGCAGACCTTGACCGTGCCGTCGACGGCCGGGCCTTCCTCGTCGCTCGTAAGCAGGAACGCCAGGGAACCGGCGTGCTCGGGCGTCGTGGCGATGAATTCTTCGGCCGCCACCACCATCGCGGCGAGCGAGCTCTTCATGTCGGCGGCGCCGCGGCCATAAAGGTGGCCGTCACGGTGTGTCGGCACAAACGGATCGCTGCGCCAGGCGCTCAACGGTCCGGTGGGCACCACGTCGGTGTGACCGGCGAAGGCGAGCGTCCGGGCCGCCGGATCGCGGCCACGTTTGATCGCCCACAGGTTGCTCACGTGCGCACCCTCGGGGCCGTGGACGAGCATCTCGCACTCGAAACCAAGCGGCCTGAGACGCTCGGCGATCAGCGCCTGGCAGCCGCCGTCGTCGGGCGTGACCGAGCGGCGCGCGATCAGCGCTTCGAGGAGTTGCAGGGTGCGTGGCATTGTCTTCGAGGCCATCGGTTCGTCGTCAGGACCCGCGCAGCCCGCCGGCCATCGAAACGGGCTCTTCGGGGCGCACGTCGAGCTTGATCTCGGTGAAGGTCGGGTGGTCGTCCGACTCGGCCTTCTTCGGCGCGATGCGCGACACCGGTGCCATGTCGTTTTGCAGCCGCCACATCAGGTTGGTCGGCGAGTCGGCGAAGGCCAGGCCCTCGTCGCGCGTGATCACGCCCTGCGTGATGAGGCGCGCCAGATCCTGCTCGAAGGTCTGCGAGCCTTCGGCGAGCGACTTTTCCATCGCCTCCTTGACGCCACTGAAGTCGCCCTGCTCGATCAGCTCCGAGACGAGCTTGGTGTTGTGCATGACCTCGACCGCCGGGATGCGCCCGCCCGCGGTGGCGCGCAGCAGGCGCTGCGAGACCACCGCCTTCAGGCCCGCCGCCAGGTCGGCGAGCAGCGCCGGCCGGGCCTCGGGCGTGTAGAACGACAGAATCCGGCCGAGGGCGTGATAGCTGTTGTTGGCGTGCAAGGTGGACAGCACCAGGTGACCCGAGAGCGAATAGGAGATCGCCGCCGTCATGGTTTCGCGGTCGCGAATCTCGCCGATCAGGATGCAGTCGGGTGCCTGGCGCAATGCGTTCTTCAGGCCGATCTGCAATGACTGGGTGTCGCGCCCGACCTCGCGCTGGTTGACCACCGACTTCTTGTTGTTGAACAGGAACTCGATCGGGTCTTCGATGGTCAGGATGTGGCCCGCCATCTGCTGGTTGCGCTGCTCCAGCATCGCCGCCAGGGTGGTGCTCTTGCCCGCGCCGGTGGCGCCGACCATCAGGATCAGGCCGCGCTTTTCCAGGATCATCGTGTTCAGCGAGGCCGGCACGTTCAGGCTCTCGAGCGTCGGGATATCGAACGGGATGCAGCGAAACACCGCCGCCACCGTGCCGCGCTGCTTGAACGCGGACAGGCGGTAGCTGCCGACGCCGGCCAGGCCCACGCCGATGTTGAGCTCGCCGGTATCCTCGAGTTCCTCGAGCTGGCTCGGCGTCAGCAACTCGGCCAGAAGCTGGCGCGGCTGGGTCGGTGTGAGCGGCTGGTCGGAGAGCGGCAGCAACTGGCCGTTGATCTTGATCAGGATCGGCGAACTGGCCGACAGATAGACGTCCGAGGCGCTCTTCTCGGTCATCAACCGAAGCACACGCTCCATGTTTCCGCCACTCATGCAGATCCTTTCAGGCCGGCTTCAGGCCACGGGGTCGAGGGTATCTCGGGCACAGGGGCATCATTCCACGCTTTTCGGTCGCCACACGCGGTTTCACACGGCGACCGGCGTGATCAGCTTCTCAACAAATCGTTGATGCTGGTCTTGGCGCGCGTTTCCGCGGTGACCTGCTTGACGATCACCGCGCAATACAGGCTGTACTTGCCGCCGGCCTTGGGCAGGTTGCCGCTGATCACGACCGAGCCCGCGGGGATGCGGCCGTAACTCACAACGTCTTTCTCGCGGTCGTAGATCGGCGTGCTCTGGCCCAGGTACACGCCCATGCCGATGACGGAGTTCTCCTCGACGATCACGCCTTCGACGACCTCCGAGCGGGCACCGACGAAGCAGTTGTCCTCGATGATGGTCGGGTTCGCCTGCATCGGCTCGAGCACGCCGCCGATGCCGACACCGCCCGACAGGTGGACGTTCTTGCCGATCTGCGCACACGAGCCGACGGCAGCCCAGGTGTCGACCATCGTGCCTTCATCGACATACGCGCCGATGTTCACAAAACTCGGCATCAGCACCACGTTTGCCGCGAGGAAGGAGCCACGCCGGGCCACGGCCGGCGGCACCACGCGCACGCCGGTGGCGCGCATCTGGGCCTCGTCGAGGTGCGCGAACTTGAGGCCCACCTTGTCATAGAAGCCGTGTTCTCCGGCACGCATGATCTTGTTGTCGTTCAGGCGGAAGCTCAGCAGCACCGCCTTCTTGACCCACTGGTTTACGTGCCACTGGCCCACGCCCTGGCGTTCGGCGACGCGCAGCCGTCCGGCGTTGAGCTCGTCGATCACGGCCTCGACGGCGGTGCGAATCTCGGGGCTGTTCAGCGCGTTGATCGAGGCGCGGCTTTCCCAGGCGAGGTCGATGGTGGATTGAAGTTCGTGGGTCATGATCGTGGGCGACAGGAAGTGGTCAGAGGGATTGCGTGTACGCGACGATGCGCCGGGCTGCCTCGACGCATTCGTCGACCTCGGCCACCAGCGCCAGGCGCACCCGGCCGGCACCCGGGTTGACGCCGCCCGCCTCGCGCGCGAGCAGGCTGCCGGGCAGTACCGCCACATTGTATTGAGCGAGCAGGCCGCGCGCGAACGCCACATCGTCCAGGCCGAGTCGTGTCACGTCGGCCCAGAGGTAAAAGCCGGCATCGGGCAGCGCGACATCGAGCACGCCGGCCAGAAGCGGCGTGACTTGCGCGAATTTCTGACGGTACAGCTCGCGGTTCGCGACCACATGGGCCTCGTCGCTCCATGCCGCGATGCTGGCCTGCTGCACCACCGGGCTCATCGCGCTGCCGTGATAGGTGCGGTAGAGCAGGAAGGCCTTCAGGATGGCCGCGTCACCGGCAACGAAGCCGGAGCGCATGCCGGGCACGTTGGAACGCTTGGACAGGCTCGTGAACGCGATCAGGTTGCGGAAGTCGGTGCGGCCAAGCTGCGTGGCGGCTGCCAGCGAGCCGAGCGGCGCTTCGTCGCGGAAATAGATCTCGGAGTAGCACTCGTCCGAGGCGATCACGAAGCCGTATCGGTCACTCAGTTCGAAGAGCTGGCGCCACTCGGCCAGCGGCATCACCGCGCCGGTCGGGTTGCCCGGCGAGCAGACATACACCAGCTGCGTGTCGGCCCACACCGAGTCGGGAACCGCGCTCCAGTCGGCCGCGAAATTGCGCGCCGGGTCGCTATTGACGAAGGCGGTGCGCGCGCCTGCGAGCAGCGCCGCGCCCTCGTAGATCTGATTGAACGGGTTCGGGCAGAGCACCGTGGCGTGGGGCAGGGTCGCGTCGACAACGGTCTGCGCCAGCGCGAACAGCGCTTCGCGCGAGCCGCTGACGGGCAGGACCTGCGTCAGCGCGTCGATCGTCACGCCATAGCGGCGCTCGACCCAGGCCACCATCGCCTGGCGCAGCGCCGGCGCGCCCGCGGTGGCGGGATAGCTCGCGAGGCCCTTCAGGTTGTCGACCAGGGCTTTCTTGATGAACTCGGGCGTCGCGTGCCGCGGCTCGCCCAGCCCCAGGCTGATCGGTGAGTGTGCCGGGCTTGGCGTGATGTCCGCGACGAGCGCGCGCAGCCGCTCGAACGGGTAGGGGTGCAGGCGTGCCAGCAGCGGGTTCACGTGAGCCTCCCATCCGCTGGATTCGGCTGCCGTTGAGCCCCCGGGACGTGGGCCGGCGCGCGCTGGCTCGCGACCCGACCGGCTTGGGCGCAGGCTTCCAGCACGATCACAGCAGTCCGTTTGCCGCGGCGTGCACCGGCATCTCGACGCGCGGCTGCGGCTTCCAGCCCCTCTTCCGATGCTCGGCGACAATGTTGGTGTAGATCCCGCCGCGCACATACCACCTTGCGGTGATGCGCACGAAGCGCGGCCGGATTGCGCGCACGATGTCGTCGAGGATGTCGTTGGTGACTTTCTCGTGGAACGCGCCGAGGTTGCGGTAGCTCCAGAAGTACAGCTTCAGGCTCTTGAGCTCGACGCACAGCTTGTCGGCCACCATGTCGATGGTGAAGTGGGCGAAGTCGGGCTGGCCCGTGAGCGGGCAGTTGCAGGTGAACTCGGGCACTTGGAACTGGATCGCGTAGTCACGCTTTGGCTCGGGGTTCGGGAATACCTGCAGCTCGCGGCTCGGTGCGCTCGGCGGGGTCGAGGGTTTGGCGCGCTGCGAGGGTTTGTCCGCCGGCGAGGCGGATTCGGTGCGGGCGGGTTTGGCCATGGAAGTCGGTTTCGGGTGGCTGGCGGAGCAGGCCGCGATGTTATCATCGAGGTCGCTCCAAGGCCCGCAGCTCGCGGATTTTTCTCAGACAAATCAAGCACTTAGGCGCGCTCATGCGGTGCCGAAGTCGCCGCCAGCGGCCGCCCCGTCCATGCGCCTGAACTCGATCAAGCTGTCCGGCTTCAAATCCTTTGCCGAGCCCACCAACTTCCAGTTGCCGGGCCAACTCGTCGGCGTGGTCGGCCCCAATGGCTGCGGCAAGTCCAACATCATGGACGCGGTGCGCTGGGTGCTGGGCGAGAGCAAGGCCAGCGAGTTGCGCGGCGAGTCGATGCAGGACGTGATCTTCAACGGTTCGGGCCATCGCAAGCCGGCGAGCCGCGCCAGCGTCGAACTCGTGTTCAGCAACGACGATGGCCGCGCCGGTGGGCAATGGAACCGTTTTGCCGAGATCGCGGTCAAGCGTGTGCTGACGCGCGATGGTAGCAGCAGCTACTACATCAACAGCCAGCCGGTGCGCCGGCGCGATGTGCAGGATGTCTTCATGGGCACGGGCCTGGGGCCGCGCGCCTACGCCATCATCGGCCAGGGCACGATCACCCGCATCATCGAGAGCAAGCCCGAGGAGCTGCGCCTGTTCCTCGAAGAAGCCGCCGGCGTGTCGAAGTACAAGGAGCGCCGCCGCGAAACCGAGAACCGGCTCAAGGACACGCGCGAAAACCTGACACGGGTCGAGGACATCTTGCGCGAGCTTGGCGGCAACCTCGACAAGCTCGAGGCCCAGGCCGAGGTGGCAAGCCAGTACCGCGCGCTGCAGCAAGGCGGCGAACTCAAGCTGCATCAGCTCTGGTTCCTGAAGCACCGCGACGCGGCCAGCGAGGAGGCGCGCGTCAAGGCCGCGGTGCTCGAAGCCACCAACGCGCTCGAGGCGCGCACGGCGGAGCTGCGCCGCGGCGAAGCCGAGCTCGAGGCAATTCGCGCCAGCCACTATGCCGCCAGCGACGAGCTGCACGCCTCGCAGGGGCGCCTCGCCGAAGCGGCGCTCGAGGTCAGCCGGCTCGAGGAGCGCATTCGCTACGTGATCGAAGGGCGCGAGCGCGTCGAGCAGCGCCTGCTCGCGCTCCAGGGCCAGAACGAACAATGGACCGAGCGCCGCAGCGCGGCACAGGACGAGCTGGAAGCGATCGCCGCGCAGATTGCCGAGGCCGACGAGCAGGGCGAGCTGCTCGCCGCGCAGGCCGAAGAGGAGGCCGGCCGGCTGCCCGACGTCGAAGACGGGCTGCGTGCCGCGCAGAGCGCGAGCTCCGAGCAGCGTGCCAAGGTCGGCGAGGTGCAGCAGCAGATCCAGGTGCTGGCCGCCGAGAGCCGCAGCCTCGACGAACAAAGGCGCCAGCTCGAAACCCGCCGCGAGCGCCTGACCGGTGAGAAGAACCAGCTCGCGGCGCCCGATCCGCAGCGGCTGGACGAGCTCACGCGGCAGTTTGGCGTGGCCGAGCAAGCGCAGCGCAGCGCCGATGCCCGGCTGCACGAGCTGGCCGAGCGTGTGCCGGCGCTCGATGCGGATCGTCGCACCCAACAGCTCGCGGTCAACCTCGAGTCGGGCCGACGGGCCGAGCTGAACGCACGCGTGGATGCGTTGCGGGCGCTGCAGGAAAAAGTCCAGACCGAAGGCAAGCTCAAGCCCTGGCTGGCCCGGCATGGGCTCGACGCGCTGGCCGGGCTGTGGACCCGAGTACACATCGAAGCCGGCTGGGAGACCGCGCTCGAAGCCGCACTGCGCGAGCGGCTGAACGCGCTCGAGGTGAGCCGCATCGACACCGTGCGGGCCTTTGCGGAGGATGCGCCACCGGCCAAGCTGGCGTTCTACACCGCCCAGGGCGTGGTGGCCGCGGCCGCAGGAGCCGGCAGCGGCGAAGCGGCAACCGGCCGTGACTTGCCACGACTGGCCGACCGGTTGCGCCAGGCCGCTGCCCAAACGTCGGCCGACCTGAACCTGCTGCTCGGCGACTGGCTCGAAGGCGTGTACACCGCCACCAGCCTGGACGATGCGCTCGCCGCCCGATCCCGGCTCGCGCACGGCGAAGTCATCATGACGCGCGAGGGGCATGCGGTCAGCGCCTTTGCGGTGAGCTTTTACGCGCCCGATTCCGAGCAGGCCGGCATGCTGGCGCGTGCGCAGGAGATCGAGAGCCTGGAGCTGCAGTTGCGCGCGCAGGCCTTGATTGCCGAGGAATCGCGTGCCGTGCTGGTGCGTGCCGAGGCCAGCTACGGCGACGCCTCGCAGCGCCTGGTGGCAGCGCGGGTCGAGGCCACCGCGGCACAGACGCACGCCCACCAGCAGCAGGTCGAACTGCTGCGTCTGTCGCAGCTCGTCGAGGCGACGAGCGCGCGGCGCGGCCAGCTCGACGAGGAACTGACCGAGATCGACGCGCAGCTCGAAGAGCTTGCCGAGCGCGGGGCCTCGGGCGAGGCGCGCTTCGAGGAGCTCGACATGCAGCTTGCCACCACGCAGGAGCGCCATGCCGAGCTCGACGAGGCCGTGATCGGAGCCGAGCGCAAGCTGGCCCAGACCCGCGAGCAATTGCGTACGCTGGAGCGCCGCGCCCAGGAGGCGCAGTTCGCGGCGCGAACGCTCGCGGCCCGGCGCGGCGAGTTGGAGCGTGGCATCGAGACCGCGGTGCAGCAGCTGGCCGAGAACGAACGCTCGGCCGCGCAGCTCGGCGACGAACTCGGCCGACTCACGGATGCCAGCGCGCAGGCGGGATTGCAGACGGCGCTGGCGCTGCGGCTCGAGCGCGAGGCCGATCTGGCGGCGCTGCGCAGTGCCTATGACGACCTGACGCTGCGCCTGAAGCGCGCCGACGAGCAGCGCCTGCAGCACGAGCAGAGCCTGCAGCCGCTGCGCGAGCGCATCACCAAGCTGCAGCTCGAAGAGCAGGCGGCGCAGCTCGGCGGCGCGCAGTACCTGGAGCAATTGGTTGCCGCCAGCGTCGACCTCGAAGCGCTGGCCACCGGCATCGAACAGGGCGGCGTGAAGCTCAGTGGGCTGCAAGCCGAGATCGACCGCATCACGCGCGAGATCAACGCGCTTGGCGCAGTCAACCTGGCAGCGCTCGACGAGCTCACGTCGGCGCGCGAGCGCAAGACCTTCCTCGACGCGCAGAATGCCGATCTGGTGGATGCGATGACGACGCTCGAGGATGCAATCCACAAGATCGACCTGGAAACGCGTGATCTGCTCGGCAACACGTTCAATCAGGTCAACGAACATTTCGGCCGCATGTTCCCGTCGTTGTTCGGCGGTGGCCAGGCCCGGCTCGTGATGACCGGCGACTAGATCCTCGATTCGGGCGTGCAGGTGATGGCACAGCCGCCGGGCAAGAAGAACAGCACGATCCACCTGCTGTCGGGCGGAGAAAAGGCGCTGACCGCCATCGCGCTCGTGTTCGCGATCTTCCAGTTGAACCCGGCCCCGTTCTGCCTGCTCGACGAAGTCGATGCGCCGCTGGACGACGCCAACACCGACCGCTACTGCAAGCTGGTCGGCGAGATGAGCGCCGCAACCCAGTTCCTCTTCATCAGCCACAACAAGATCGCGATGGAAATGGCGCGCCAGTTGATCGGCGTGACGATGCAGGAGCAGGGCGTTTCGCGCATCGTCGCCGTCGACATGGATGCGGCGGTGACGCTGGCCGAAGCTGCATGACATCGCGCCGCGGCTATTACTCCCTCTCCCCCTGGGAGAGGGCAGGGGTGAGGGCGGCTGTTCATCGGTTCTTCACAGACGCCGCGCCCTGGCGGCGTGCGAGCCCTCACCCCAACCCTCTCCCAACGGGAGAGGGAGCAAACCGATGACCCTCAGCACCGCCCTGATCCTCGTCGCCGTGCTGGTGTTGGCTGCGCTGGCGGGGCATGGCGTGTGGAGCACGCGGCGGGCCCAGGCCCGGCAGGCCGTCGTCGAAGTGGCGCAACCGGCCGCTGAACGCGTCGAGCCCTCGATGGGCGCGCTGCCAGGCGATGCGACAGGGTCGGCCGCAGCGCTGGTCGCGCCAAGCCGCCGCGCCGGCCCGCGCATCGATGCCTTGATCGACGCCATCGCCACGCTCGCGCTCGATGCCCCCGCGAGCGGCGAGATGCTGCTCGCGCACCTCCCCGCGTCGCGCCGCGCGGGCAGCAAGCCGTTTCACATCGAGGGCCTCGGCGCGGCCAGCGGCGAGTGGGAGCCGCTTTCGCTCGGCCAGCGCTACAGCGAGCTGCAGGCCGGCGTGCAGCTGGCCAATCGCAGCGGCGCGTTGAACGAGATCGAGTATTCCGAGTTCGTGCAGAAGCTGCAAGCCGTCGCCGACGCCATCGGCGCGGTGCCTGATTTTCCCGACATGCTCGACGTGGTGGCACGCGCCCGCGAGCTCGACGCCTTCGCCAACCCGCACGACGCCACGCTCTCGGTGCTGCTGCGCGCCAACTCGGTGGCCTGGTCGGTCGGCTACATCCAGCAGTGCGCGCAGCACCAAGGCTTCGTCGCGGGGCCGGTCGCTGGACGCCTGGTGTTGCCGTCGGCGGAGGAGGGTGCGCCGCCGGTGCTCAGCCTGAGTTTCGACGCCCAGGCGGCACTGGCCGACGACCCGGCGCAGGCCGCCGTGCGCGAGCTGACGCTGAGCCTGGACGTTGCCCAGACCCCCGCCGAGGCCGAGCCCTTCACGGCCTGGCAACAGGCGATCCGCGCCCTGGCTGAAGACATGGACGCCAGCGCCGTCGACGACCAAGGCCTGCCGCTGACGGTCCAGCACTTCGTCGCGATCCGCGCCGAGCTCGACAAGCTTTACCACGCGCTCGAAGCGCGCGACATGGCCGCCGGCAGCGCGGCAGCGCGGCGGCTCTTCCAGTGATGCGGTGCGATGCCGCCCGCTGAAGTCGCGACTCGCGTCAGCGAACTTCGCGCGCTGCTGCAGCACCACGCCCAGCGCTATTACGTCGACGACGCGCCCGAGATCAGCGACGCCGCCTACGACACGCTGTTCCAGGAACTGCAGGCGATCGAGGCCGCGCACCCCGAGCTGCTGACCCCCGACTCGCCGACGCAACGCGTGCAGGGTGCGGTACTCGCCGGTTTCACGCCGGTGCGCCACGCGCTGCCGATGCTGTCGATCCGCACCGAGACCGACACGCAGGTGGGCGGCGCGCTGAGTTTCGATGCGCGCGTGCGGCGCGAACTCGGCCTGGAAGAAGG
>JBDSBD010000071.1:0-2943 GCA_039921765.1 Burkholderiaceae bacterium | reverse complement strand
GCATTGTTTCTAACCCGTGGCTAAACGCTCGCTCTGCCCAGTGTCAAGTTCGTGCCGATCCAACCATCGTTGGCGGTGCCGAAGGCGTTGTCGGCGAGTCGCCTGAACGCGGGCGACTCGCCTCGCTCGGAGGCGTTCAGCCGATATTGCCCAATGCGGTGTTGTAAGCACCAATCTCGCCAAGCTGTCGTTACAAGCCCAGCTCGGTATCCGTGGCACTGATCGAATATTTCTCCTTCGGCGGCCATGGGCGATCAGGCCAATCCGGCTCGAACACGAATGACGACCGGCGTCGATGGGGCAACAGGGTCCCATTGCCGGCACCCTTCGCGTAGTCATAGTAGAGCTTCACGATCTGCTCCTTGCTCACCTGCTGTGCTGCAGGATGCGCGAGACATACCTCGATCCACTGCTTGACCCTCGCGTATTCGGGCCCCCCAGGCAACTCGAAGTCCTCGTAGTACTCGAGAAACCAGAAGCGTATGAAGAACGGCGTGAACACTGTCTCCGCCCAGCCGAACTCTTCGAAGAGAAATGTTCCGTGCGGGGAATGCTCCATGAGGAACGCATTCAGCCTTGCATAGTGCTTGAGCATGCCCTCGCGCAGCGACTCACGCCGCTCGACGCTCTGGTTCATCACGTACACGTAGCCCTGCGTACAGAACTCCCCCTCCAGCCGGGTCAGCATGTTCTCCACGGCACGCCGGTAGGGGTCACGCTGGGCGACGGCAGGCTCCGGGAAAAGATCCTCGAGGTACTGGAGGATGACCAGGCTCTCCTTGAGGATCTGTCCAGCTCCGGTCTCCAGGATCGGAAGCGCCGTGGTCCCACGCGTCTTCTCCAGCAGCCACGCTTCGCGCGGCCTTGTGATATCGACCACGCGAAAGTTCACGGCGCTGTGCGCACCCTTCAGCGCCAGCAGGATCTCGAGTCGCTGGCTGAATGGGCAGACGGGGATGTGGTAAACGGTCAGCTGGGTGTGTGAGGTCATTTGAAGCTTCCTTGTGCTTGGACGGGGAAGTCATGGCCCATCTGAGCGTTGGACATGGATGGGCGCAGGCTTGGGCGCGAGCGTCCGGAGAGAGTGTTCATTGCTTCGCACCTCAGGCGGACCGTGCGAAGGAATATCAAAGTAGTCGGCCGGCTGTCGCAGATCGGGCCGAAAAGTATCCTTCTTTCGTAGCGCAAGGCATGAACTCCGTCCTCTTCAGGAAATTTCTTGAGAGGCGCCAGTGCTTGGGCGCCATCGTGGTCGAAGCCAGGGGCTGGCGCGGTGCGATTTCCACGCCTATGCTTTCAGACCCGCCAGCCGACTGGCCTATGCGGCTGGCATCTCTGTGGCCGGATTGTTCGAAAGGACCTCTTATGCTCACAAACGCATCCGTCACGACCATGTTGCCTGTTGTCGACATGGACCGGGCTCGCGCCTTCTACGAAAGTCGCCTTGGACTCAAGCCGGGAGGCTTCAAGCCAGACGGTAATTTTGTCTATGTGCTTGGGGACAGCACGTTGGCGCTGTTCCCGAAGCCTGGGGGCACAAAGGCAGACCATACGGCAATCAGTTTCAAGGTTTCGAACATCGCGGCAACGATCGCGGAGTTGAAGGGAGCGGGCGTCGTCTTCGAGGACTATGACGTCCCGGGACTGAAGACGGTCGATCACGTCTGCGTCTTGGGATCGGAGAAGGCTGCTTGGTTCAAAGATCCCGAGGGCAACTACCTCTGTATTCACGAGGACCTGCAATAGCGACCGCTCTTTTGACGCCCGTCGTTCGACATGAGCGGCCGTTGGAACGACCGCTCGATGCCGGGGGTGGGCGTCACGATATTGCACAGCTGTTGGGTGTTCGGAAAGGGCAGGCTCGGCTCGCCAGCCCGAACGACGCGACCGAAAAGCGCGGCGAGGGATAGTCGAGCCCCGCGTGCGCTTCGATCACCTGATGGTGGTCCAGGAACCCTTGCGTGATGACCTCCTGCGGGAAGTTCGGAAGAACCTCCTGCATCCTCGCCGCATTCGCGCCTGGAGCTTCGGTGGGCTCTTCCTAGGGATCGAGCAAGGGCTCAAGCGCACCGAGTTGCGATTTTGAGAGCGGCATTCATGGCCAGGCCGCCGAAGGATTCGCGGATCGACAGGTATCGACCGGTCAAGTTGCCGGCTCAATCCGGCGTGTATCGCGCCCGATTCAGCTCCGCACGTGCCGCCAGCGCCGCATGCCGTGCCGCATCCGCAAAGTCCGCGCCATGCCCCGCGTACAGCACCGCGCGCGACGAGCTGACGATGATCGGCCCGATGGTGCGCCCCGCGTGCGTGCGCAAGCCGGCGCGCACGGTTGCGGCAGCGTCGCCGCCTTGCGCGCCGATGCCGGGGATCAGCAGCGGCAGCGTGGGCGCGAGTTCGCGCACACGTTCGATCTCGGCCGGGTAGGTGGCGCCGACCACCAGCGCGAGCTGGCCGCTCGCGTTCCACGTGCCGCTGGCCAGGCGCGCGATGCGCTCGAACACGGTGTCGCCGGGTTTGCCGTCGCTGTCAACGAGCTGTTGGGCCTGCAGGTCCGATCCGCCT
This sequence comes from Burkholderiaceae bacterium, assembly GCA_039921765.1. Taxonomy (GTDB): domain Bacteria; phylum Pseudomonadota; class Gammaproteobacteria; order Burkholderiales; family Burkholderiaceae_C; genus JBDSBD01. The sequence continues at coordinate 381 of JBDSBD010000071.1, read as the reverse complement.
GCATTCGAGGTGCGGCACAGCAATATCGCGCCCTTGCCGGGGTAGCGAAGATAGGGTTCGATCGAATCGAAACCCATGAAGGGCGAGAGCGTCACCGCGTCGGCGTGGTAGCGCTCGAAGGCTTCGCGTGCGTACTGCTGGGCGGTGTTGCCGATGTCGCCGCGCTTGGCGTCGAGAATCACCGGCACCTCGGGCGCCACCTGGCGGATGTGGGCGAGCAGCCGCTCGAGCTGGTCTTCGGCCCGGTGCGCGGCGAAGTAGGCAATCTGCGGCTTGAACGCGATCACCAGGTCATGGGTCGCATCGACGATGGCGGCGCAGAAGTCGAAGATGCGCGCCGCATCGCCCTTCCATGCAGCAGGCAGGCGCTGCGGCTCGGGG
>JBDSBD010000070.1:0-3517 GCA_039921765.1 Burkholderiaceae bacterium | reverse complement strand
AGGCCGCTGGCGACGAGGAACAGCAGCAGGCCGTACTGCACGGCGTTCAGGCACTGGACGAGGAAGGTGGCGAGGTCCACGGTGGATCACATAGAAATCGGCCCGCGCGAGGCGCGGGCCGCAGTCGAGAAGGTCGGCAAGGCCGCCCGCTAGAACCTGGTGAAGCTCACAACTTGCAGCCGCGCGCCGGATCGGCGAGCGCCTTCACCGCAACGCCGCGGTACTCGTTGTTGTTGCCCTTGGCCTCGCGCAGGTAGATGTCTTGCACCGGGTTGCCGGCCGGCGACACGGTGAACTTGCCACGCGGGCTGTCGACCACGGTCTTGTGCATCGCGGCGAGCATGGGGTCGCGCTTGCCGAGGTCGCCCTTCACCGCGTTCAGACCGTTGGCGAGGATCTGTGCCGCGTCATAGCCCTGCACCGCGTAGACGTCGGCATTCGTCTTGTAGGTCACCGCGAAGCTCTTGCGGAACGCGTTGTTGCGCGGCGTGTCGAGGTTGTCGGCGTAGTGCAGCGTGGTCAGCATGCCCTGCGCCGCAGCACCCTGCGCCTCGAGCGTGCCGTCGGTCAGGAAGCCCGGACCGTACAGCGGGATGCTCTTGTTCAGGCCGGCCGCGGCGTAGTCCTTGACGAACTTGACCGCGCCACCGCCGGCGAAGAACGCGTAGACGGCGTCCGGCTTTTGCGCCGCGATTTCGGTCAGCAGGGCCTGGAACTCGACCCCGGGGAAGGGCAGCGTGAGCTGCTTGAGCACCTTGCCGCCGCCCTTCTCGAAGGCTTCCGTGAAGCCCTTCACCGACTCGTTGCCGGCGGCGTAGTTCCAGGTGATCGTGATCGCCTTCTTCTTGCCCTTGTCGGCCGCGACCTTGCCCATCGCAAAGGCCGGTTGCCAGTTCGAGAACGAGCTGCGCACGATGTTGGGTGCACACATCGGCCCGGTGATGGCGTCGGCGCCGGCGTTCGGGATGATCAGCGGCGTGTTGTTGTCCTTCGCGGCCTTGGCCATCGCGAGCGCGACGCCCGAGTGCACGGTGCCCACCAGCACGTCGACGTTGTCGCGCTTGATCAGCTTGTTGACGTTGTCGGTGGCCTTGGACGGATCGGATTCGTCGTCGACCGTGAAGTACTGGATCTCGCGCCCGCCGAGCTTGCCGCCCTGTTCCTGCACATAGAGCTTGAAGCCGTGCTCGATCATGTTGCCCAGGTTCGCGTAGGTGCCGGTGTAGGGCAGCATGAAGCCGACCTTGATCGGGCCGGTGGCTTGGGCCTGAACGCCGAGGGAGGCGGCCAGCAGCGCGCCGGAGAAGGCCGAAGCCAGCAAGGATGGGGTCTTGAAGTTCATGGGAGGCTCCTGGTCAGGACGGGGTGGAATCGAGGATGAATCGTGCGGCTTCGCGCGCCAGCCGCTCGGGCTGGTCACGGTGCGGAGAGTGCGCGCATTCTGGCAGTACCAGCAGGCGGGTATTCGGCAGGTGGCGCTGGATGCCGCGCACCTGCTCCAACGTGCCGTACTCGTCGTTCTCGCCCTGCACGGCGAGCACCGGGCAGGTGATCGCATCGAGTTCGGCCTCGATGTTCCAGCGTCGGAACGCCGGGTCGAGCCAGGCGTCGTTCCAGCCGCGAAACGCCGAGTCGGGGTCGGCGTGGTAGCGCGCCAGGCGCGCGCGCAGGTCGGTGGTCTGATAGGCCACACGCGCCTGCTCGATGCTGGCGACCGAGATGTCTTCGACGAAGATATGCGGCGCCACCACGACGATGCCGCTCACCGGAAACCGCGCCGCGTGCAGCAGCGCAATCGACGCGCCGTCACTGTGGCCGAACAGCCAGGGCCGCTCGATGTTCAAGTGCTCGAGCAAGGCCGGCAGCACCTCGTGGGCCTGGACGTGCATGAAGTCGGGGGCCCAGTGCTCGGCGTACGGTCGGGGTGTGGACTGACCGTAGCCGTAGCGCGAGAACACCAGCCCTCGCAAGCCGTGGTCGGCGCACAGACGCTGCGGGAAGTCCTTCCACATCGACACTGAACCCAGCCCTTCGTGCAGGAAGACGACCGGCGGCAGCCTGGACGCTGCGGCGCCGACCCATTGGTACTCGAGCCGGAGTTCCCGGCCGCGCCATTCGAGCGGCGCGAACTGCACGGCCGCGGGCGATACTGCGGCGGCCACGTTCAAACGGCGGGCCCGCCGCCGGTGCGCGCGTTGTCGAGTTCACGCAGGCGAAAACGCTGGATCGTGCCGGTGGCCGTCTTGGGCAATTCGGCAATGAACTCGATCACGCGCGGGTACTTGTAGGGCGCGAGGCGCTCCTTCACGAAGGCCTTCAGCTCGTCCGCACTCGCCTGCGCGCCCGGCTTGAGCACGACGCAGGCCTTCGTCTTGGTCAGCCCATCGGCATCGCGAACACCGATCACCGCGCACTCGAGCACGGCTGGGTGCTGCATCAGCGTGGCCTCGACCTCGAACGGCGAGACATAAATGCCGCTGACCTTGAGCATGTCGTCGCTGCGGCCCGCATAGACGTAGCAGCCGCGCTCATCGATCGAATACTTGTCGCCGGTCTTCGTCCATTCCCCCTGGAAGGTGGCGCGCGACTTGTCGCGCTGGGCCCAGTACATCAGCGCCGAACTCGGGCCGGCGACATACAGGTCGCCGATCTCGCCGGGCCCGGCCTCGAGCCCGTCTTCGGTGAGCAACCGCAGCTGGTAGCCCGGCACGACGCGCCCGGTGCTGCCGTATTGCACGTCGCCGGGCACATTCGACAGGAAGACATGCAGCATCTCGGTGGAGCCCAGGCCATCGACGATCTCGCAGCCGAACTGCGCAGTGAAGCGTTCGCCAAGATCGCGCGGCAGCGCCTCGCCGGCCGACGAGCACAGGCGCAGCGCCACCGCGCTGCGCGCCGGCAACTCGGGCGAGGCGAGCATGCCGGCGTAGCCGGTGGGCGCGCCGTAGAACACCGTCACGCGCTGCTCGACCCAGCGCTTGAACACTGCGGCAGGGGTGGGCCGCTCGGCCGTCAGCACCGTGGTGGCGCCGACGCTGAGCGGGAACGTCAGCGCGTTGCCCAGGCCGTAGGCGAAGAACAGCTTGGCGGCCGAGAAGCCGATGTCGCTCTCACGCAGACCGAGCAGCGGCGTGCCGTAGAGCGCGGCGGTCCAGTACAGGTTGGCGTGGGTGTGGACCGCGCCCTTGGGTCGGCCGGTCGAGCCCGACGAATAGAGCCAGAACGCGATGTCGTCGGCGCGCGTGTCGGCACTCTGCGCCAGCGCAGCGGCGGCGAGCAGGGTTTCAAACGCCAGCGTGCCCTCCAGCGCCGCGGCCTGCGGCGTGCCGGCACTGCGCGCGACGATCACCGGCAGCGCGTTCTCGGCAAGCGCCTTCGGTCGCGCCGCGATGGGTGCGCGCAGCACCGGCAAGAGTGCGGCCGAGACGAGCAGCGCCCGTGCGCCGCTGTGCTCGATCAGATAGGCGTAGTCGTCCGCGGTCAGCAAGGTGTTGACCGGCACCGGCACGATGCCGGC
>JBDSBD010000069.1:0-11433 GCA_039921765.1 Burkholderiaceae bacterium | reverse complement strand
TGCGCGATCGGGCGTTGGCGCCTCGGGCCTGATGCAGTTGATGCCAGCCACCGCGCGCTGGACCGCCAGAAAGATCGGCCTGCCCTACACCCATGACCTGATCGCCGACCTCGAGACCAACCTCAAGCTCGGCACCGCCTACCTGAAGCTGGTGCTTGACGACTTCGATGGTTCGCAGCCGCTTGCCGCTGCGGCCTACAACGCCGGCCCCGGGCGCCCGCGCCGATGGCGCGAAGGACCGGTGCTCGACCCGGCGGTGTGGGCCGAGAACATCCCGTTCTCCGAGACGCGCGACTACGTCAAGAAGGTGCTCAGCAATGGGGCCATCTACGCCGCGCTGATCAGTGGTCAGCCGCCATCGCTGAAAGAGCGCCTCGGTGGCTCGATTGCGCCGGCCGGCCCGAACCCGCTCGACAAGGAGCTGCCCTGAGACGGGCAGCCGGTTCACGGTGACAAGGAACGAACCATGAAGCTCTACATCGGCAACAAGAATTACTCGTCGTGGTCGCTGCGGCCGTGGCTGCTGATGCGCCACACGGACATCGCGTTCGACGAGGTGCGACTGCGTCTGAACTTCGACGCCGACTCGGAATTCAAGCGCACGCTGGCCAAGATCGCCCCGAGCGGGCGCGTGCCGGTGCTCGTCGACGGTGACTTCTCCATCTGGGACACGCTGGCGATTGCCGAATACCTGGCCGAGAAGTTTCCCGACAAGAAACTCTGGCCTGCGCCGCCGCGTGGCCGGGCGCGGGCACGCTCGCTGTGCGCCGAAATGCACTCGGGCTTCCAGGCATTGCGTGGTCATTGCCCGATGAACATCGAGGCAGCACTGCCTGAGGTTGGTGCGCGAGTGCTGCGCGAGCAGCCTGGCGTCGGGCTCGATCTGCAGCGCCTGGCTCAGATGTGGGAGCGACAGCTCGTTGAATCCGGCGGGCCGTTCCTGTTCGGCGCGTTCACGATCGCCGATGCGTTCTTCGCGCCGGTGTGCGCGCGCATCCGCACCTACGCGCTGCCGATGCCGGTGGCCGCGAGTGCGTACGTCGACCGGATCTATGCGCTGCCGGCGATGCAGCAATGGGTGGACGAGGCGCTCGCCGAGCACGACTTCCTGGACTTCGACGAGCCCTATCGCACCCAGGCCTGAGGCGCTCGAAGAGCGGCGGGCCACCGCGGGTGTGCTTCCGGCCGGGCACGAAAAGGGCGAACCCTCGGCTCGCTTTCTCTGCGTCGGCCACTCGGGTGGCCGAACGGCTTGGATCAGCTTGCCTTGGGGCGGCGCGCCACGCAACTCATCGCAGCACCCCTCATCTGGATGGATCGTGCGTATCGGGCGGAGACTCTCGACGGTCTGTCCATCGCGGGGCGTCGGTGCCGGAGCGCGCCCGACTTCTAGAATCGGGCGATGAAGCGCTATCTCGTCGGTGGAGTGGTTCGGGACCGGTTGCTGGATCGGGCCAGTACCGACCGCGACTGGGTCGTGGTCGGCGCGCATGCCGATGAGTTGCTGGCGGCTGGCTACCTTCCGGTGGGCAAGGATTTCCCGGTGTTTCTCCACCCCGAGACTCGCGAAGAGCATGCGCTGGCGCGGACCGAACGCAAGACTGCGCCCGGCTATCACGGCTTCGTGGTTCACGCCGACCCGAGCGTCACGCTCGAAGAGGATCTGCAGCGCCGCGACCTGACCATCAACGCGATGGCGCAGACCGAAGACGGCACGCTGATCGACCCTCACGGCGGTCGCCGTGATCTGGAGGAACGTGTGCTGCGCCATGTGTCGCCGGCGTTCGCCGAAGACCCGGTGCGCATCCTGCGGGTCGCTCGTTTCGCGGCGCGCTTCAAGGATTTCCGCGTCGCCGACGAGACCCAGATCTTGATGCGCCGCATGGTCGAGGCCGGCGAGGTCGATGCGCTGGTGCCCGAGCGCGTCTGGCAGGAACTTGCGCGCGGGCTGATGGAGGCGCAACCTTCGCGCATGCTCGAGGTGCTGCGCGACTGTGGCGCGCTCGCGCGGCTGCTGCCCGAGGTGGACCGCCTGTGGGGTGTGCCGCAACGTGCCGACTACCATCCCGAGATCGACACCGGCGTGCACCTGCTGATGGTGCTCGACATGGCCGCGCGGCTTGGCGCAAGCCTCGAGGTGCGCTTCGCCTGCCTCGGTCACGACCTCGGCAAGGGCACGACGCCGCCCGACGTGCTGCCGCGCCATCTCGGTCACGAGCAGCGCAGCGTGAAGCTGGTGCGCGCGATCTGCGAACGCTTGCGCGTGCCGGTGGCGTGCCGCGAAATCGCCGAGGTGGTGGCGCGCGAACATGGCAACGTGCACCGCAGCGGTGGGCTCGGTGCGAGCGCGCTGGTGCGTCTGTTCGATCGCTGCGACGCATGGCGCCGGCCCGAGCGCTTTGCCGAGGCACTGCTTGCCTGCGAGTGCGATGCGCGGGGCCGGCTCGGTCTGAGCGAAGCGCCGTATCCGCAGCGCGAACGGCTGCTGCATGCGTTGCGTTGGGCGCTGTCGATCGACAGCGCAGCGGTTGCCGCCGAAGCCGTGGCGCGCGGGTGCGGCGGGCCGGACATCGGTGCGGCGATCCAGCTGGCGCGCGTGCAGGCGGTGGCCGCGGGGCTGGGCGAGGCCGACCCAGCGCCGGCGTGAGTGCGCTCGCGCCGTGGTGCGGGCCAGGCTGCTGCTGGCTGTGACGGTGGCGGGCCGGGCCGACGCACGGGTGACAGCGCGCACCCGAGCTGCGGCGCAACAATGCAAAGACCCGATCCCCTCCCCACCCCACCAAGAGGCAATCCGATGAACGATCTGTTCTCCCTGCAAGGCCGCGTCGCACTCATCACCGGGGGCTCGCGCGGTATCGGCCGCATGATCGCGGCCGGCTTCATCGCGCAGGGCGCGAAGGTCTACATCTCGTCGCGCAAGGCCGCCGATTGCGAGCAGACCGCGAAGGAGCTGTCGGAGCGCGGCGTGTGCGTTGCGCTGCCGGCCGATGTGTCGACCCTCGAAGGCGTCAACGCTCTGAGCGCGACCTACGGTGCGCGCGAGGCCACTCTGGACATCCTGGTGAACAACGCCGGCGCGGCCTGGGGCGAGACCTTCGACACCTTCCCGGAGAAGGGCTGGGACAAGGTGGTCGATCTGAACCTGAAGGCGCCGTTCTTCCTGACACAGGCGCTGATGGGGCCGTTGCGCGCGGCGGCGCAGGCGCGGCCGGCCAAGGTCATCAACATCGCGTCGATCGACGGCATCTCGGTCAATCCGCAGGAGACTTATTCGTACGCGGCCAGCAAGGCCGGACTGATCCAGCTCACGCGCCGCATGGCGCTGCGCCTGGCGCAGGACAACATCGTCGTCAGTGCGATCGCACCGGGCGCGTTCGCCTCCGACATGAACCGCGATGCGCGTGACCACGGCGACGAGATCGCCCGGCGAATCCCGGCCGGGCGCATCGGTTGCGACGAAGACATGGCCGGCGCCGCGATCTATCTCGCGTCGCGGGCCGGCGACTACGTGCTCGGCAGCACCCTGGTGGTGGACGGCGGGGTAACCCATGCGCGCGGATAAGGCCTGGGCCGCTTGTCCGAATATGGACTTGTTGTTGATATTTGTCCGCATTTGAACTAGGCTGCGGGCATGAGTGCTGTCCTTCAACCGCAAGTGCCTGCGATCGATCTCGGTTCGGTTGCCGCCGCGCAGGCCGCACTGCGTACGTTCTGGCGTCTTGCCGAAGCCTGGAAGCTCGACGTGCACGAGCAGACCACGCTGCTCGGCGTCGGGCGCACCACGCTGTACCAGTGGAAGAGCGGCAAGGCCGGGCCGCTCGATCGCCATGTGCTGGAACGCCTGTCGTACCTGTTCGGCATCTATGCGGCCTTGCAGATCCTGCTGCCCGTGAAGGAGCGCGCCGATACCTGGGTGCGCGAGCCGAACGACGCGCCGCTGTTCGGGGGGCGCCCCGCGCTGGATCGGATGATGGGCGGGCAGGTCGCCGACCTGTACGTGGTCCGCCACTACCTCGACGCGCAGCGCGGCGGCAAGGCTTGATCTCGTCGAAGGACATTGCGCTCGCAGCGACGCACTGGCGTCCCTGCCACCGGCTGATCGCGTCGCGCTTCCCGACCGTCGGCCTGTACGACGCGGTGGCCGATCCGGCCGACCTCGACACGGTCTTCGCGATCGAGGCGCTGACCAATCCACGCATCCGCGACGAGCTCGGTTCGTTGCAACTCGTGCCACCTGCTGAGCGCATCAGCGGTGCCGGCAGCACCATGATCATGGCGGCGTTCACGCACCTGAACCCCGAGGGTTCGCGGTTTTCGGACGGCAGCTACGGCGTGTACTACGCGGCGCAGACGCTGGAGACGGCGATCGCCGAGGTGGGTCATCACCGCGCGCTGTTTCTGGCGCGCACCCGCGAGCCGGCGATGGACGTGGACATGCGCGCGATCAGCGCCAACCTCGAGGCCGAGCTGCACGATCTGCGCGGCCTCGGCAAGCGTGGCTCGGCGCTGCTCGCCCCGGACAGCTACGCTGCACCGCAGCGGCTCGGTCGGCGCCTGCGCGAGGCCGGAAGCTGGGGCGTGCAGTTCCACAGCGTGCGCTTTGCCGGTGGTCTGTGTGTCGGCGTGTTCCGTCCGAAGGCGTTGCGCCAGGCGCGCGCTGGTGCGCACCTCGCCCTGCATTGGGACGGCCAGCGCATCACCCACTGGTACGAGAAGCGCTCGTTGCAGACGCTGCCGTGAAGCCCGCGCGGGCACCGCAGCTCGACCGCGCGTCGCAACCGGTGCTTGCCCGAACGCCAATCTGACGCACGTGGATGAAGCGGTTTCGGCGCCGCTGGACGCGCTTCATCCTGCGGCTAGAACGACACCTTGTACCGATAGCCCTTGTATTCGAGCACGGCGGCCTTGAGCTGGATCTGTTTCAGCGTCAGGTTCGGACCCAGCGTGTCGCCCTCGTGGAAGACCTGGCCGTTGATGATCAGCATCCGGCTGGCCGGGTTCTTCGAGTAGCTGGCACCGCCGATCGACAGCACCGGCAGCTCGTTGCGGATCGACTCGGGCAGTTGGTTGCGCGTGTAGACCAGAGCACCGCTCGCAGCCTCGTCCGGATCGGTGGCAGGCGCGGTGCGCGCTCCGGTGCGTTCCGCGGTGGTCGTTTTCCGCTCGACTTTCGCCGGGATTCGCGATTCCTTCTTCGGAACGGTGGCTTCCCGGCTGGGTGGCGTCTCGGGCACGCGGACCGCGCCGAAGTCGGCGGCAGGCGGGCGTGCCGCGGCTGGCGAGGGCGCCGGGGGCGTTGCGGGCGCAGCGGCGGTTTGCGCGGCAGACGAGGATGGGGCGGGCCCGGGCGGCGTGGGTGAAGCGGTGGCTTGCGGTGGCGCTACCGGGCTCACCGCAGGCGGTGCGGGCGGTGATCGAGAGTCGCGCCCGAACGCATACCAGGCCAGCGCCGCAAGGAGCAGCACGAGGCCACCGATCAGCGCCCACACCCAGGGGCGCGCACTGCCCGAGGCTGCGGGGCCGAATGCGGGCAGCGGCGCGGGCTGGGCGTTCAGTCCCGGCACGGCGCCGCGCTCGCGTTCCAGATCGGCGCGTCGAAGGGCATCGAGGATGTAGGACATGAGCCGTCGCTTTCAGTGCGCGTGGCTACCGGGAGGCCGGCGCGTCGGCTTGCAGGTGCGGCTCATCGATGCCGAGCGCGCGATTGAGCTGCATGAACGTGGTCGGTCCGGCGATGCCGTCGGCCTCGAGCCCGTGGGCGCGCTGGAACGCCGACACGCGCGACTCGAGCGCAGCGTCGAAGGTCGACCGGCCTGGCGCGTCGGACGCCGCTGGCGTGCCGTCGAGGCGGGCCAGCCGGGTCGCGAGCGTATCGACCAGTGGCCCGGTGCTGCCGGCGGAGATCACGTTGCGATAGGCGTCGGGCGCGCGCCAGAAGGTTGCGAAGTCGCCGCGCCAGGCCCGCGCCAGCTCGGCCAGTGCCACCGTGTGCGCGGCCGCGCCGACGCGCAACGTGGCGGTCTGGTCCGTCAGGCCGATGAGGAGGGCGGGCACCGGCCGGCTCGCGGAGTCGTACAGGGTCAGGATGCCGGGGCGATCGAGCTGGCGAATGAGGGCCAGGGTGCCGGCGTCGCGGTGAAAGCATGGGACGTTCTGGCGCGCTGCGGCCTGGCAGGGGTCGCCCGCGCCGAGATCGAGCCCCCACGCCTGGGCGAGGTCGCGCCAGGCTTGGGTCTCGTCGCCCGTAGCGCCCTTCAAGACCGGCTCCAACGTGCTCAGGGTCACCGGCGCTGCGGCGGGGTCAGCTTCGACGTGGCCCGCCGCGGCCGCCGCCGCGCTCGACGCCGGCGCGGCTGACGGCGCTGGTGCCGGCACGGTGGCGCGGGCGGCTCGGTCGGGATGTCGTTGCAGCGCTGCGCTGACGAGCCAGACCACGACGCCGAGCAGTACCGCGACCGACGCGGTGACCAGCCTCACCCCCCAGGCCGGCATGCGCCGGCGGCGAGCCCGCCGCGAGACGCCATCCGCGCGGCGGCCGAACACCTCGCGCGCCGCCTTGTCGACGATCGGGCGATCGATCCGGGTCTTGCCGCTCGCATAGGCGCCGAGCAGCGCTCGATCGCAGAGCATGTTGATGCGGCGCGGCACGCCACGCGCAAGGCGGTGGATGCGTTGCATCGTCTCGCGATCGAAGGGGTTGGCCGTCGTCATGCCGGCCACCGCGAGCCGGTGCGCGATGTACTGCTCGGTCTCCGCCTGCGACAAGGCGTCGAGGTGGAAACGCGCGATCACCCGCTGCGCGAGCTGCTCGAGCTCGGGCCGGGCGAGCATCGTGCGCAATTCGGGCTGGCCGATCAGGATGATCTGCAACAGCTTGCGCTCGTTGGTCTCGAGGTTCGTCAACAGGCGCAGCTGCTCGAGCACATCGGTCGAAAGGCTTTGCGCCTCGTCGATGATCAGCACGTTGTTCTGCCCGACCGCGTGGGTGCGCAACAAGAACTCGTTGAGCGGGTCGATATATTCCTTGACGGTCGCGGCCGCCGCGCGCTGCGGCAGGTCGGGGATGCCGAACTCGTCGCACACCGTCTTGAGGAGCTCGTTGACCGTCAGCTTCGGGTTGAAGATGTAGGCCACGTTGCAGCGCCGCGGAACCTGCTCGAGGAAGCACCGGCACACGGTGGTCTTGCCGGCGCCGATCGCGCCGGTCAGCAGCACGAAGCCGCCGCCACCGCCGAGCCCGTAGAGCAGGTGCGCCAGGGCCTCGCGGTGGCGTTCGCTCATGTACAGGTAGCGCGGATCGGGGGCGATCGCGAACGGTTCCTGTGTCAGGCCGAAGAAGGGGGCGTACATGGTTGCGGGGCTCGAGGTTCGCTGCGGAGTCTATAGCCCGGGCCGTCGGCTGCGCCGCGCGAACTGTGGTGCGGCTGGGTGCAACGGAAGTCGGGCGCAACATCGGGGCGCCCGGGTCGGCGAGGCTGCCCGAGAGGCGCTGGTACGGCGGCAGTTTGCAGCATGGCAGCAGCCCGGTGCGCCGGAGTCGTCGACAGGCTGCAGCCTCGCTCGCCCAGGCGAGTCGGCGCGATGGGTCGAACCATGCACCGGCACTTGATTGGCGTCCGCCCGCAGGCGCCGCGCCGCGCCGCGGTCACGCGTCGCGCGGCACGCGCCCCGCCACCGGGTACTGTGGATCGGAGTAGCCCGGCGTGGAAGCGTGCCCGGCATTCACCAGCGCGCTGACGAAGGCCTCGTCGGCGGCATCGAAGCGTGCGGGCACGGCGCCCAGGTATTCCTGCCACTGTACGAGTGTCCTCGGGCCGCCGATCAAGCCGGTCACGAGCCGGTTGTTCCAGACCCAGCCGAGCGCGAGCTGGGTCGGCGTCAGGCCGCGCGAGCGTGCGTGTGCAGCCATGCGCTGCGCAAGCGCGAGCGACTCGGGCCTGAGTTCGGTCTGCATGATGCGTGCATCGTGGCGCGCGGCTCGCGAGCCTTCTGGTGCAGCCGTGCCGGCCTGGTACTTGCCGCTGAGCACGCCGCGCGCGAGCGGGCTGTAGGCAACCACGCCCAGGCCGTAGTGCGCGCAGCATGGCAGCAGCTCGATCTCGATCTGGCGCGACATCGCGTTGTACGGCGGCTGGCAGGCAATCGGCGGCGCGATGCCCATCGCGCGGCACATTTCCGCGATGCGAGCCACCCGCCAGGCGCGGTAGTTCGAGACGCCGAAGTTATGCACCTTGCCGCGCTCGATCAGGTGCGCCAGCGCCGTCAGCGTTTCCTCGAGCGGCGTGTCCGGGTCTTCGCGGTGCAGGTAGAGCACGTCGATCCAGTCGGTGTCCAGCCGCACCAGGCTCGCGTCGACTGCCTGCATCAGGTGGCGGCGCGACAGCCCGCGCTCGTTCGGCCCCGGGCCCGTCGGATTGGCGACCTTGGTGGCGAGCACCCAGCGCTCGCGGTCCGCGGCGATCAGTCGGCCGGTGATGCGCTCGGAGTCGCCGCCCGCATAGGTGTTCGCGGTGTCGATCGCATTGACGCCCGCTTCACGCGCTGCCGCGACGATGCGCGCCGCCTCGGCCGCGTCGGTCCGGTCGCCGAACATCATCGTGCCCAGCCACAGTTTCGAGACTTTCAGGCCACTGGCGCCGAGCGATCGATAGGGCATGGAGGGGTCGCCCGACATGGGGCTCCTTATGAAGGTCGGGTGCCGGCATGGCGCTCGCGCAGCTCGCGCTTGAGCACCTTGCCGATGGCGTTGCGCGGCAACTCGTCGAGGAACTCGATGCCGGCCACACGCTGCGTCTTGCCCACGCGTGCGTTGAGCCACTGCGTCAGGTCTTGCGCGGCGACGTCGTGGTCGACGCGCTTCACGACGAACGCGAACGGTGTTTCGCCCCATTGCGCCGAGGCCACGCCGACCACCGCCACGTCGGCAACGGCCGGGTGTTCGAGCAGGGCGGCCTCGAGATCGCTCGGGTAGATGTTGAAGCCGCCGCTGATGATCATGTCCTTCTTGCGGTCCAGCAGCGTCAGGAAGCCGTCGGCGTCGAAGCGACCAATGTCGCCGGTGCGGATGAAGCGCTTGCCACTCGCGTCGAACCACTCGGCCTCGCGCGTCTTGGCACTCTGGCGGTGGTAGCCGGTCATCATGCCGGCCGAGTGGCCGACCACCTCGCCGGCCTCGCCGGGCGCCACCTCGAGGCCCGCGTCGTCGATCAGCCGGATGTCGTGGCCCGACGCGGGCTGGCCCACCGTGTGAAGCTTGTCGGGGTGTTCGTGGGCGGCCAGGATGCAGGTGCCGCCGCCTTCGGTCATGCCGTAGAACTCGACCAGCCCGCCCGGCCAGCGCTTCACCACGTCGGCCTTCAGCGCTGCAGAGAAAGGCGCACTGGTGCAGAACTTGAACTTGAACGCGCCGAGCTTGTGCTGGCCGAATCGGGGCAGCGCCATGATGCGCTGGTACTGCACCGGCACCAGCATCGTGTGCGTGACGTGGCTGCGCTCGGCCAGCGCCAGGTACATCGGCGCATTGAATTTGGCCATCAGCATCACCGTGCCACCGAATGCGAGCGTCGGAAAGAACACCACCAGGGTCGTGTTCGAGTACAGCGGTGTGGCGAGCAGGGTCACGCTGGACGGGCCGTACTGGTAACTGTTGCCGCGTGCCACGTGGGACCAGCGCATGCCATGCGACTGGACGATGCCCTTGGGTGTGCCGGTCGTGCCCGACGAATAAATGATGTTGAAAGGCCATTCGGGCTGCACGTCGATCGGCCTGGCGGTGGCGCCCGGACGCGCCAGCCAGTCGTCGAACGGCAGGCCGCTCGCCGCACCATCGAGCGCGATGCATGGCACCGCCACTGCCCGGCCACCGAGTGCATCACCGGCGGCCGCGTCGACGACCAGCCAGCGTGCCTGGGCATCGTCGAGCATCGCCGCAAAGCTCTCAGGTGCGGCCGAAGGCGCGAGCGGCGCGACCGCAACGCCGGCGCGCAGTGCGCCGAGAAACACCACGGCGTAGCGCGGTGACGAAGCGGCGCAGATGGCAATCACGTCGCCCGGCTTCAGGCCGTCGCGCTGCAGCGACGCGGCGACCCGGTCCATGCGTGCATCCAGCGTCGCGTAGTCGATGCGGGTGTCGCCCTGCACCAGGGCGGGCTGAGTGGGGCGCTCGAGGGCGTGCCGGCGGATCAGCTCGGCGATCGTGCAAAAGCCAATGTCGGCGCGAATGGCGGGGGCGTTCATCGAGACTCGAGCGTGGCCGAACCTGATGTTCTCGTCAACTGCCTGCGATGCGAGTGCGAGGCGCGGAGGCGGTGGCGCGAGTTCGACCGGACCGTCGCGCCTGCGAAGCCGGTCAGAAATGGCCTGCGCATGAGCCATGGGCCCCGAAGGGGCTTCGTGGGGGTCGTGCGCTGCGCCGGGGCTCGGGCGCCACCCCCAAGCGGCTCAGCGCGCCCCCGACGGGCGTGGCGGACGAACCGTCAGGTCGAGCAGCCGCTCGATCGTGGGGCCGAGTGCCTGGCAGCGCCCGGTGTGTACCGGTGACGTCTGCACGCTTGTGCTGCGCGGCGCCACCAGCCAATGGAAACGCTCTCGCGCCGACAGCGCCCCGAGCGCTCCGGCCGGGGCTCCACCGGCGCAGACTCGCTGGATCGCCACCAGCGCTGCGCGGATGCCGGCCAGATCGGCGCTGGGGTCGAGTGCGAGCAGGCGCGCCTCGTCGAGTTCGATGCGAGCTTCGAGAAACCCGGTCGTCGCGCACGACACGATCACCCCCGCGTTGATGAACTCACCGCGTTCGACCCGCGGCACGACGCGCACGATCGCGTAGTCATACGTGCAGGGCGTGGGCACGGACGGCCTCCTGGACAAATGCGCGCGGTGCCTCGAGGCGCTGCGTCAGGTAGCGCAGATAGGCTGCGCGGTGGTCGGCCTTGCTTGCGAACGAGGAATCATCTTCGAGCCACGCATCGGGGATCCACCGCACGATCTCCTCGATGCGCTCGGGTGTGAGGCGCTGGGTCATCCACGCATCGGCCGCCTCGAGCTGGCTCGCGAGCGGCAGCAGCACGTGGTCCTTGATGAGCGCGAACGGGTTCGCGGCGCGCGTCATGAAGTCGCGCCAATCGTGATGGAAGTACAGCGCCGCGCCGTGATCGATGAGCCAGAGCCTGGCATGCCACACCAGCAGGTTGGTGTTGCGCACGGTGCGGTCGAGATTGGTCACGAAGGCATCGAACCAGACGATCCGCGATGCGAGCTCAGTCCCGGGCTGCAGCGCGAGCGGATCGAACGTGATCGAGCCCGGCAGATAGTCGAGCGCCAGGTTCAGTCCGCCGCCGCGCGCGGGGTCGGCGCTGGCGCGGATGAGATCCTGGATCTCGGGATCGGGCTCGGTGCGGGCGAGGTCGGCGTCGACGCAGGCGAAGACGATCTCGG
>JBDSBD010000068.1:0-7790 GCA_039921765.1 Burkholderiaceae bacterium | reverse complement strand
GATGGCAGGGCCCACGTGTTCGGCGCAGATCTCGTCGAAGCGCGGCAGGCCCGAGGTGTCGAGCAGTGGGTTGGTGGCGGGTTTTGGGTCGGTCATTGGGAAAGATCCTCGAATTCGTGTCGCTGCGTTCGTTGTGCGTGCCCGCGTCAACCCGGGCGCGCGGCGCGCTGCGCCGATTCGATCGTGTTCACCAGCAGCATCGTGATCGTCATCGGCCCGACGCCCCCGGGCACCGGGGTGATTGCACCCGCCACCTGCGAGACGCCGGCAAAGTC
Source organism: Burkholderiaceae bacterium (assembly GCA_039921765.1). Taxonomy (GTDB): domain Bacteria; phylum Pseudomonadota; class Gammaproteobacteria; order Burkholderiales; family Burkholderiaceae_C; genus JBDSBD01. The sequence goes on along the minus strand of JBDSBD010000068.1, from coordinate 7,515 downwards.
AACGTCGCCGCACAGCTTGCCGGCGTCGTTGCGGTTCATGCCGACGTCGATCACGACCGCGCCGGGCTTGACCATCTCGGCAGTGAGCAGATTGCGGCGCCCCACGGCCGCGACCACGACGTCGGCCTGGCGGGTGTGGTGGCCGATGTCGCGCGTGGCACTGTGGCAGATGGTGACGCTGGCGTTGGCTTGCAAGAGCAGCAGCGCCATCGGCTTGCCCACCGTGTTGCTGCGTCCGATCACGACCGCGTGCTTGCCGCGCAGGTCGATGCCGGTGCTCTCGATCAGCTTCATGCAGCCGTAGGGCGTGCAGGGGCGAAAACCGGGCAGTCCGCTCATCAGCTCACCGGCCGACAGTACCGAGTAGCCATCCACATCCTTGTGGGTGGCGATGGATTCGATCACGCAGTGCGGGTCGATGTGCGCAGGCAGCGGCAGCTGCACCAGGATGCCGTGGATCGCGGGGTCGGCGTTGAGTGCGGCCACGCGCGCCAGCAGTTCGGCCTGAGACAGCGTGGCGTCGTACTTCTCGAACACCGAGTGCAGCCCGGCCTCATGGCAAGCCTTGATCTTGCCGCGGACGTAGACCTGGCTGGCCGGGTCGTCGCCGACGAGGATCACGGCGAGGCCCGGCCGATGCCCGCGCGCGGAAAGTGCGGCAGCCTTGCGCGCGACGTCCGCGCGCAACTCCTTTGCCAGGGCAGTACCGTCGATCAGTCGTGCAGTCATGTGGGTTCTCAAATGAAAAAGGCCGCTTCGGCAGCGGCCCTGGCAAGAGGGGGTCCGGCTCGCGCCGGCACGAGCTTGCGGTTCAGGCCTTGACTTGGGCGCCCAGTGCGATCTTCAGCAGATCGGCCACCGTGTTGGCGTTGAGCTTTTCCATGATGTTGGCGCGGTGCGCCTCCACGGTCTTGATGCTGATGCCCAGGTCATCGGCGATCTGCTTGTTCAGCCGCCCCGCAACAATGCGCTCGAGCACCTGCGCCTCGCGGGTGGTCAGCCTTGAGAGCAGCGCGTCCCGGCTCGCGGCCTCCTGGTGCTTGGCGAAGTCGACGCGGGCGCGATCGAGCATCTTCTCCACCAGTACGGCGAGTTCGTCTTCCTTGAACGGCTTTTCGATGAAGTCTTCGGCACCCTTTTTCATTGTCGTCACCGCCATCGGAACGTCGCCGTGCCCGGTGATGAAGGTGACCGGCAACGGCGAGCGGCGCTCGAGCAGGCGATCTTGCAGCTCCAGCCCGCTCATGCCATCCATGCGGATGTCGACGATCAGGCAGGCGACCTCGCGTGGATCGAAGCGCGACAGAAACGACTCGGCCGAGTCGAAGCACTTGACCCGGAAATCCTTGCCCTCGAGCAACCACTGCAGGGAGTCACGCACGGCCTCGTCGTCGTCGACGACGTAGACGGTGCCCTTCTTTGGAATCAGGCTCATGAAGTGGCGGTCGCGTTGAGGGTGGAGGAGTGCGCGGCCGAGGAAGTTTCGACCGGCAGCGTGAAGGAAAAACGGCAGCCGATACAGGCGTCTCCATTGTAGAGGTTCTGCGCTTTGATCCGGCCGCGATGGCTTTCGATGATCGAGCGGCACAGGCCCAGGCCGATGCCCAATCCGTCGACCTTGGTCGAGAAGAAGGCTTCGTACATGCGCGCGATCACTTCGTCTTTCAAACCCGGGCCCATGTCGGTCACGCCGAACTCGATCACACCGCCTTCTTCGGCCGTGTGGCGCGGCACCACGCGCAACTCGATGCTGCGCCGAGCCGGCGGCATCTTGGCGTTGTCGATGGCCTCGGCGGCGTTCTTCAGCAGGTTGAGCACCACCTGCTCGATCAGGATCGGATCCACCATCAGCACGGGCAGGCGCTGCGCGACATAGGTCTTGATCGCGACGTTGCGCCGACGCAGCTCGATCATCGCGAGCTCGACTGCGTCCTCGACGATGTCCTGCGCCTGCGCCGGTTGGCGCTGCGGCTCGCTGCGTTTCACGAACGCGCGGATGCGATGGATGATCTGGCCGGCGCGCTGTGCCTGGCGCGCGGTTTTCTCGAGCGCGGCGATCAGGTCGTCCTTCTCGATCGCATCGTTCCTGACGCGCGTGACCATGCCGTTGCAATAGTTCGTGATCGCGGTCAGCGGCTGGTTCAACTCGTGTGCCACCGACGAGGCCATTTCGCCCATCGTCACGAGCCGGCTCGTGACCTGCGCCTTCTCGGCCTGGCTCGCGCTCAGTGCCTCGGCGCTGCGCCGCGCGGTGATGTCGGTGGCGATCAGCATCTGCGCCAGGCGCCCGTCGGTCCACTGCAGGTAGCGCGCGCGCACGTCGAACCACTTTTGCAGCAGCTCAAGGTGCACCTCGCGTGAATCCGAACCTGCCTCGGTGAGCTCCTGGGTCGGCAGTCCGCCGAAATTGTCGACCGAATCGTCGAGCTCGGCCATGAACGGCGTGCCCGCCTCGGCGCCGGCGAGCAGCGCGTGGCCCTGCGAGTCGGCGCCGAACCAGAGGCGGTACGAACGGTTTGCGAACAGCAGTTCGCCCTGTTGCACGGAGAGCACGGACACCGCGGCGTCGAGCCCTTCGAGCACCGTCGTGAAACGTTCGTGCGAGGCCGAGAGCTGGTCGCGAATGCGTTTGGCCTCGGTGATGTTGGTCATCGAGGTCATCCAGCCGGTCTGCACGCCCTTCGGATCGATCAATGGCGAGACGTACATCCGGGCGTCGAACTGCGAACCATCCTTGCGTTTGACCTTGACCTCGATGCCGCCGGCCGGGCTGCGGCCCTGCAGCTCCTGCTGCAGCAGCCGCGCGTTTTCTTCGATGCGATCGGGCGGCCAGTAAGGCAGCGGCGGCTCGCGCCCGACGAGTTCGGCCTCGGAGTAACCCGTCATCGCGCTGAACGCCGGGTTCACATAGGTGATGCGGCCGTGCATGTCCATCGCGCGCATGCCGGTGAGCATCGAGTTCTCCATGGCACGGCGAAAGTTGGTTTCCGAGACCAGCGTGTTCTGCATCTGCAAGCGCCGGCGCATATGGCGCCAGGTGCCGAGCAGCATCCACACGGTCAGCACCGACAGCGCCGCGACCATCCAGAACAGCGTGTTGCTGACCAGGCCGAGCGAGTTGCGATAACCCTCGCTGCGCAGCACCAGGCCGTTGGCGGCCGGAGCGAGTGGTACCTCGTACGCGATGGAGGGTCGAAGCGACTTCGCGCCTGGCATCGGCGTCACCGTGGCCGCAAGGATTGCGCCATTGGCCTCGCGCAACGAGATCGCGTGGCGGTGGGAAACCTCCTTCGGGACGTGGCGGCGCATCAGGCCCTCGACCGAGTACTCGGCGATCAGTGCCCCGGTGAAGCCGTTGCGCTCGATCAGCGGCACCTGGACCTGGAACACCGGGTTGCCGAACGAATCGACGAATTTCGCCGAGTACACCGGCTGACGCTGCGCGCGTGCAGCAAGGAATGCAGCTTCGGGGGCGGCGTTGGTGTTTGCCACCGGCAGCGAAGCCGGTGTGTCGTCGAACGTGGTGCCACCCTCGGCGGGGAAGCTGGTGGCGGAATAGCTCGCGAGCGGGACCCGTTGCGCGTTGATCCACACCAGGTTGTTCACTTCGGGGCGCTCGCCCGCAAAGCGCGCTGCCTGGGTCAGGAACTGCGGGCGGTCGATCGCCCGTGTGACGATCTCGCGCGCCATCCGCACGAGTTGTTCCTGGTTTTCAATCAGCCTCAGGCGGATCTGCTGCTGGGCGATTTCGGCGTCGCGCTGGACCGAATCCTGCTCGCGATTGAATTCCTCATTGCGCAGATACCAAAACGCCAAGATGATCGCAGCAAGGAAGAGCAAGACCGAGACCAAGGGCCCCAGCGTGGCGTAGCGATCCTGGCGTGCCGCAGACTGGCGCCGCCACCAGCGTCCAAACAGGCGTTCGGGCCAGCTTCGCGGAGCGCGTAACAGCGGAACTGGTTTCGGGGCGGAATGCATGAGTGATTATCTCAAGGGCGGTTGCGGGCTTGTCGCATCACTGGACGTGGCGCGAATGGAGCGAGGGGTGGCGCGATGCGGTATTTCGTAATATGAAACAACATCGCATAATTTGGGAAATTGGTCGCGTTGTGCGAAACTTCCAAGCAGCCGGCGCATGGTCCGGCCTCACCGGATTTGGAGACAAGCATGTCAGCAATGCCTGATTCGTTTCACAGCGCCGTCCCGGGCGACACGGACGCCGAAGAGACCCGCGAGTGGCAGGATGCGCTTTCGGCGGTGATTGACGCGGAAGGCGACGAACGCGCACATTTCCTGCTTGACAAGCTGATCGACCACGCGCGCCAGTCCGGCATCGAAGTGCCGTTCTCGGCCAACACCGCCTACATCAACACCATCCCGACGGACGAGCAGGAAGGCTCGCCCGGCAATATCGAGATCGAGGAGCGGCTGCGCGCGTACATGCGCTGGAATGCGATGGCGATGGTGGTCAAGGCCAATCGGCTGCACCCGCCTGACGGCGGCGACCTCGGCGGCCATATTGCCAGCTTCGCATCGCTCGCGACCATGTTGGGGACCGGCTTCAACCATTTCTGGCATGCCGAGAGCGAGGGCCATGGGGGCGACCTGCTGTACTTTCAAGGCCACTCGTCGCCGGGCATCTATGCACGCGCCTTCATGGAAGGACGCATCACCGAGGAGCAGTTGCTGCACTTCCGCCGCGAGGTCGACGGCACCGGTATTTCCAGCTACCCGCATCCGAAGCTGATGCCCGAATTCTGGCAATTCTCGACCGTCTCGATGGGCCTCGGGCCGCTGATGGCGATCTACCAGGCGCGCTTCCTGAAGTACCTGCACGCGCGCGGCATCGCCGATACCTCGAACCGCAAGGTCTGGGTGTTCTGCGGCGACGGCGAGATGGATGAGCCCGAGTCCATGGGTGCGATCGGCCTGGCCACGCGCGAGAAGCTCGACAACCTGATCTTCGTCATCAACTGCAACCTGCAGCGCCTGGACGGCCCGGTGCGCGGCAACGGCAAGATCATTCAGGAGTTGGAGAGCGAGTTCCGCGGTTCGGGCTGGAACGTCATCAAGCTGATCTGGGGCAGCTACTGGGATCCGCTGTTGGCGCGCGACAAGGACGGGCGCCTGCGCAAGGTGATGATGGACACCGTGGATGGCGATTACCAGGCCTGCAAGGCCAACGACGGTGCCTTTGTCCGCAAGCATTTTTTCGGCCGGGATCCGAAGCTGCTCGAGATGGTCGAGAAAATGAGCGACGACGACGTCTGGCGGCTCAACCGCGGGGGCCATGACCCGCAGAAGGTGTATGCGGCGTTCCACCGTGCCGCCAACCACAAGGGCCAGCCGACGGTGTTGCTGGTGAAGACCGTCAAGGGCTTCGGCATGGGCAAGAGCGGTGATGGCAAGAACACCGCGCACCAGACCAAGAAGCTTGTCGACGAGGACGTCAAGGCGTTTCGCGACCGCTTCAGCATTCCGATCCCCGACGACCAGCTCGCCGACATTCCGTTCTACAAGCCCGCCGACGACACGCCCGACATGCAGTACCTGCACGCGCGGCGCAAGGAGCTCGGTGGTTACATGCCGCATCGCCGCGTCAAGGCCGACGAGGAACTCAAGGTGCCGCCGCTCGAGACCTTCAAGGCCGTGCTGGACGCGACCGCGGAGGGCCGCGAGATCTCGACCACGCAGGCGTTCGTGCGCTTCCTGACCCAGTTGCTGCGCGACAAGGAACTCGGCCCGCGCGCGGTGCCGATCATCGTCGACGAAGCCCGCACCTTCGGCATGGAAGGCTTGTTCCGCCAGATCGGCATCTACAACCCGGCGGGCCAGAACTACACCCCGGTCGATCGCGACCAGGTGATGTATTACCGCGAAGACAAGTCCGGCCAGGTGCTTCAGGAAGGCATCAACGAGCCCGGTGGCATGGGCAGCTGGATCGCTGCGGCCACCTCGTACTCGAGCAACAACCGCATCATGGTGCCGTTCTACGTGTACTACTCGATGTTCGGGTTCCAGCGCTTTGGCGACCTGGCCTGGGCCGCTGGCGACATGCTGGCGCGCGGCTTCCTGCTCGGCGGCACGTCGGGGCGGACCACCCTGAACGGCGAGGGCCTGCAGCACGAAGACGGCCACAGCCACATCCAGGCAAGCACGATTCCCAACTGCATCAGCTACGACCCGACCTTCGCGCACGAGATCGGCGTGATCTTGCACCGGGGCCTGACGCGCATGGACGAGAAGCAGGACGACGTCTTCTTCTACATCACCTTGCTCAACGAGAACTATCCGCAGCCGGGCCTGAAGCCCGGCACCGAGGAGGAGATCATCAAGGGCATGTACCTGCTCGAGGAAGGCGTCAAATCGCAGGCGAAGGCACCGACCGTGAACCTGCTGGGCAGCGGCACCATCCTGCGTGAAAGCATCGAGGCCCGCAAGCTGTTGCAGGCCGACTGGGGCGTCGCAGCCAACGTCGGGAGCTGCCCGAGCTTCACCGAGCTCGGCCGGGACGGTCAGGACGTGGAGCGCTGGAACCTTCTGCATCCAACCGCCACGCCGCGCGTTCCGTTCGTTGCGCAGCAGCTTGCGCCGCACGAGGGTCCGGTGGTGGCTTCGACCGACTACATGAAGGCCTTTGCCGAGCAGATCCGCGCCTTTGTTCCGAAGGGTCGCACCTACAAGGTGCTCGGCACCGACGGCTTCGGGCGCAGCGACTTCCGCTCCCGCCTGCGCGAGCACTTCGAGATCAACCGTCACTACATCGTGGTCGCGGCGCTCAAGGCACTGGCCGAGGAGGGCACGGTGGCGGTCGAGAAAGTGGCCGAGGCGATTCGAAAGTACGCCATCGATACCGAGAAGATCAACCCGCTGCACGCCTGAGCACGAGGCCGGAGACAAGACATGGCATTGGTGGAAGTCAAGGTCCCCGACATCGGCGACTTCAAGGACGTGGCGGTGATCGAGCTGCTGGTGCAACCGGGCGACACCGTCAAGGCCGAGCAGAGTCTGCTGTCGGTCGAGAGCGACAAGGCCTCGATGGAGATCCCCTCGTCGCACACCGGCGTCGTGAAGGACGTGCGGGTCAAGCTCGGTGACAAGATCAATGAGGGATCGGTGATCGTGACGCTGGAAGTGGCGGACGCCGTTGCGCAGGCCTCACCCGAGCCTTCTTCGGGAGCGACGCCTGACGGGGGATCGCCCGCCGCACGTGAGACGGGGGTGGCGTCCGCCGATGTTCCGGCACCCGCGCCGGGCAGCGCGTCCGGGGCTGCATCTGCTCCTCCTCCGCGCGCTCCTGCCGGCGGCAGGGCAAGTGTCGAGGTCGTCGTCCCCGACATCGGCTACTTCGGCGAGGTTGCGGTGATCGAGGTCATGGTCAAGCCGGGTGACACGGTCCAGGTCGAGCAAAGCCTCATCACGGTCGAGAGCGACAAGGCCTCGATGGAGATTCCGTCGTCGCACGCCGGTGTCGTCAAGGAAATGCGGGTCAAGGTCGGCGACAAGGTCTCGCAG